>NZ_JACSLC010000008.1:0-98290 GCF_018617905.1 Exiguobacterium sp. s40
TTCACTCCCAATATGATTTAGTCCAGTGTACACAAAAACCCTGAGCAGTAGACTTTTTTTTAGTGTCTACTACTCAGGGTACAGTTTAAACGCTCTTCCCGTCTTTATTATATCGCGATTCTCGAACCAAAAACAGACTGTGTTCTCCTAAATCCATCCACTATACTGTGAAGACAGCCTGACTGAAGGAGAGATAAAGCATGACCGATGACATGAAACCGCTCGACCCCGGCCCGTTTTTCCACGGAACGAAAGCCGAACTGAAACTTGGAGACTTGCTTGAACCGAAGCGACGCTCGAACTATCAAGACAAGCAGTCGAACTACATCTATTTCACGGCCACTCTCGACGCCGCCAAGTGGGGAGCCGAACTGGCGAGCGGAAATGCGCGTGAACGAATCTACGTCGTCGAACCGACGGGCGACTTCGAGAACGATCCGAACTTGACGGACAAGCGCTTCCCCGGAAATCCGACCCGGTCTTACCGGTCGAACGCCCCGCTCAAAGTCGTGGCCGAACTCGGGGCTTGGGAACGCCACCTTGACGATGTGATCGCGCATATGCGCGACTCACTTGAGAAACTGCGACACGCTGGAGAAGATATGATTGAAGACTGACACGAAGTAGATACACCTTGAATAAATCGTACAGGAAGCGCTGATATTCAGGAGAAATCGATTATAACAAGCTTGATGCATGGATTAATCGAGTCAAATCACAATCTGAAGATTAATTTATCATAGGTTTCTCATAATATTGAGCGAATTCAATCACTATGAGTGGCTGCCCGTCTTGATGAAAAGAAAGTAAACATTCCACTGGCGATGGCTGAGAACACAATTTTAAAAAGAGAGTTGTGAGTAAAACCATCAATCACATATCCCTTCAGCTTTTGCAATAACGTGGCTTCCGGAATCCAATCAATCACATAACCGATTCCTAACATTACAGGAAGACTCATTAACAAGTACACCGAGACAAAAACGAGCATAATTGACTTCGTGTTCACCACCCTTACCTCCTTACTTTTACGACAATCAAATACTATAAGAAAGCGGATGGCATCAGAGTGTGATGTCATCCGTTCTCTTTGGATTCATGTTTGATTCATCTTTTGAAATGAGGCATCCGCATGCACAAGGGTGAACGGATCCGCGATCGACGCGGCTGCCGCCTCGGCTTGAGACATCGTCTCTTCCGTAACGACCGCTTCTTGTCGCCGTAACCGGAACGCCCGCTCGAGGCGGCTTGTCAGCAAGTTACTGAGGAAGACGAGCATCGACAATCCAATCGCAGGGACGAGGAACATGTGACTCGTCATCCAGGTCGTCGCCGTGAACTGCTTGAAATAATAGCCGAACATCGACGACCACTCAAACAGTGTCGGCATCACACCTTCGAATAAGTAAATGGTCCCTCCGAAAAAGACGCCGAACAAGGACAGATGAATGAGTAACATCAATGTTTGCACAAACTGTTGCATGAAGACGATCACCATCGTCGGGACGAGGTGCGGCCACAGGTGTCGCCTCACTCGATGCCAGACGCTGCCGCCTAACGTCTCGGCGACAATCATAAACTCTTGTTGGAGCAACTGCCGGATTTCTGTAATCAGGTACAGCGTGACGGCAGGTAGACCGATCAACACGAAGACCGTCAATTGAAGCGTCACGCGATCAACTAGCGGTGGCACCATCGTCGAGTCTGCGAACAACAGGGACGAAAACAGCATCATCATGGCAAGAAGGGAAATCGGTAGAATCAAAAACCCATCTAACAGCATTTTGAAAATTCGGTTCACCCGTGCCCCGCGAAAGGCGAGCGGAATCCCGACTACTAATCCAAGCGCCATCCGTCCGAGCGCCACGGTCGCACAAATACCGACCGTCCATTTGAACCCTTCGATCATCATTTGAAACAAATCATTCCCAGCGCGGTCGGTTCCGAGCCACTGATCTTTGGACGGTTCGAGCGGTGGAATGCCAATCAACCGTCCCTCATCGGAGTAACGGTTCAGGAATTGATCGACTTGACTATCTCGAAAAATCGTATTTCCGATGCTTAACAATAGCAAGCCCATCAAAATCGTAAAAACGATTAAGAAAACTGGGTCACGTAGCAGCGTACGACGCATCAAATCTCCCCTTTCCATGATTTCGGGATAAGCCACTCCGCCAGTAAATCCAATATGAAGATCGGGATATAGACGACCAACAAGATCACGAGTAGGATTGGCATCACAGGATTATAGACGACAAAACGGAAAATCCCTTGTACGTTGAACAAATATTCGATGATCAGGAGACTCGATAGCACCGTGATCAAATTCGAGCGGAAAAAAAGATAGAAGCGATACACCAAATTCGGAAGCAAGTGCTTCCAGAACAACCCTGCCGGCCGGACGCCTTTTGCCCGCGCCAACTCGAGAAACGGTGTCGCTTCCTCCTCGAGGATATGTTTCGTCAACCATTTGAGGAAGAAGAATAGAATGGTAAGCGTCAACGTCAAAATCGGTAGAAAACGTATGTATTCGGCAAACCCGCCAGCGACTTCAATTCGATCAAATCCGGTCGTCTTATGAATCGTGATCGCAAGATATTGTGAAAAGATGAGCCAAAATAAATCCGGGATCATCTCGAGCGTCTGGCTCGTTTGTTGGAGCACCGTGCGCACACGCTTCCCGCTCCGATAAAAGAAATAGGCGTACATAAGGGCGAACACAACTGAGACAACAAGTGATGTCGTAAAGATAATAAGAGTCTCTTTCATGAGCGGACCGAGATCTGGCAATAACGGTAACTCTCGTTGCGCTGTGACGTTGAAGTATGTAATCTCATCGAGTTTCGCCAACTGACTGAATTGTTGTTGAATCCCGTACCAGTAATTCGATGGCACGAACTCGAGTTGCACGACGAGCGACGGCAAAGCACTGATTGCAATCAATACAAAAATGGTGATGAAAAACTGAGCCGATTTTTGAGCAATCAAGTTCATTAAGTTCTCCCCCTTTCAAAAAACAAATACATTCTTATAACCGTTTCGAGCTTGCTTATAGACCATAAACTATAGAATCCAAAAAGCCGATTCCAAAATAAAGCATATCCTTCATCCCAAAGTAAATTTTCCCCATTTACACTGTTATGATTTTATCATAATCATTTATGAATAAAAACAATATTCCGAAAATTTCAGAAATTTAAATAGTTATTTGCTTTGACAGTTTCCACATTGAAATCGGCGTTCTTTACGACTCAACGATATCCATTGCACTCACCCTATTGCTTTATCGAAAAAGTAGATTTCAAATGATAATTGAATTCAGAGGATGAATGGCAGAAAAACCATTAAAAAAGTATCCTTCTAATTAGAAGAATACTTTAGTATGTTGAAAAGAGCGTATCGCCGTCTTTCGACTTCAACACATAGTCAACTCCAGTCGAATTCACTTTCGTCAACGTGATGGTACAATCAAACAACGTGCCCGGTCCATATGCGACGTCCTCCGGTATGTCCGGAAAATCATAAGAATCCTCTTCAAACCAGAGCGTCACGCCGCCTTGTTTCGACTGATTGTCAACGACATAGCAACTCCCAGTTTCCGTCTCATAACGGCCAAGCGCGCGATCATATGTATCAGGTACGGCAATCATAAAACAAACGATAGCTATGAAGACACTAAATATGGCTCCCAGCATTTTCATCAATTTGCGCTCGCTCCGCCATTGTGACATATATACAAATGTCGAAAGCACACAGATGAATCCGACAACCCAAAACGCAATTAATTGTGCCAACCTGATCACCTCTTTCATATTATACGAGCGTTACTGAATAATGTTTCATCATCCTATCAGATTAAGGAGTCCTATATGGCCCACTTCCTCAAGTTACAATCTATCTCCATTTTGCTCGCGGTCCTGCTATTAGTGAACATTCAACTGCTCGCCAACAGCGGACGGCTTTATTTGTTGATGGGTGATGCTTATATGCTAGCCATCACTATGTTCGGTCTTGTTTCACTCATCTTGTTCACGCGGCTCATCATCAAACGTGTCAGGCAACTCGCACCTTCACCATGGAACCTATCCCTGTACGTATTATGGCTCCCTTATTTGGCGCTGTTCACCTATGTCTGGACACAAATCGTCCCCGCCCCTGGTGAAGCGGCATGGCCAGGTCCGGCCGTCGGGCTATTGATTATCGCGCTCACGTTCGCGTTTCCGTTATACATATTCATCGTCCATATGGTTGCCCGCTCCAAACAACCCACGACCTAAAAAACGTGTGCGACCGCTTCCGGTTGCACACGTTTTTTCATGAGAGTTCCTGTCTCCGCTTCTGCCACGCCACGAGCAAGATGCTGATGATGACGAGCAGGAACCACGACGACAGTTTGCCGAGGTCGACGAGCGCCCAGCCGCTCAACTGGTTCGGATACGCCCACCCGTTATAGAACGTGACGATATTTTCTGCGAACCAGATGAAGCAGGCGATTAAAAAGAAGGCAAGGACAACGGGCATCGTGAAGCGGCGGTCGTCGAGCCGATACGTGACGATGGCCCGACCGAAGACGAGAAAAACGAGGCCGATTAACACCCAGCGCAAATCGAGCCAGACATGGTGCCAAAAGAAGTTGAAGTAAATGGCAATCCCGAGGCCGAACGCAATGAGCGGCGGTGGCATCTTGAGAAATTCCAAATCGAGTCGACGCCACGACTGGACGACGTAGCTACCGACGCTCGCATACATGAATCCCGCATAGAGCGGGACGCCAAACCATTTCGTCAGCGCTTCATCGGGATAACTCCACGACCCCATCTGGACTTTGAACAGCTCGAGGCCGAGCCCGATGACGTGGAACCAACTAATGACTTTCACTTCTTCCATTGTCTCGAGCCCCGTCTTGACGAGCACGACTTGGACGAACAGACACCAAATGAAGAGGACGTCGTAGCGCGGAATCGGAAAGTCGAACCATTTCGTCAACGCGAGCGCCCCGAAGATGGCGACCGGGAAGATGCAACTGAGTGCTTGTTCGTAACCGAAGATGAACAAATAACGGATGCGCCGCATCGTAATCACCTACAATTCGATGTATTCGTAAAGGAATGACGACTCACCGTCAAAGAAGCGCGGATCGTAGAGGCCGAGCCGCTCATCATCCTCGACGACGACCACGAACGGGGACCACTGTTTGAGCGTGATCGCTTCTTTATTTTCGGCGAAGAGCGGATTCAAATCGGCATCGTCCGCACTCGTCAACTCGTATTGGACCTCGGGTTCTTGATAGACCGAGTCACTGTAAATCGACACCGACTCATCGGTCTTTGTGACGACCGTGAACTGGGTCGGGATGAACGAGGCCGACAGCGCCACTTCATCGTGATCGGCGGCATACGACTGATACAAGTACGCCCCTTGCGCACTTTGAATCAAGACGTGCACGACGATGGCTGCCCAGGCGTAGCGATACACCGTATGACTGATGTCAGTTCGCCGTGCGATCAGCCAGGCGACGAGGAAAATGCCCCAATAGACGAAATCAACGATCGGGATGACACCGAACGTGACCCGGACATCCGATAACGGTTCGAAGTAACCCGTCCCCCAGGCGTTGAACAAGTCCGCCGTGTTATGGATGAACACGGACAAGAGCGCCCACCAGAAGTAACGGATATCGGTCACCTTGAACAAGACTCGTACGAGTATGTAGATGAGTAGCGCGAACAACGGGACGAGGAAAATCGAGTGAGTGATACCGCGGTGCCACATCTGATACATCCCTTCCGTGTCCCATAGTCGCGAGATGACGTCACTGTCCGGGATTTGACTCCCGACGAGCGTCGTGACGAACAAGGCCCGTTTTTCGTTTGTTTGTAAGTCTCGCTTGTCGGCCGCCCCGTAGAGCGTCAGACCGAACAGCGTATGGGTGATGGTATCCAACGGTCTCCTCCTTTTGGACGGAAAAGACATCCCCTCATGACGAGAAGGATGTCCGTCCTAGCTTATTTCTCTTGGTCCATTTTCATGGCGCGTCTTGCGACGACGGCGACAAAAATGACAGCGACAATCGGAATGATTAATGGCATCCAATCTAACATCCGCCTGTCCCCCTTCTACAAGTGTCGCAAGCAGTATATCATATCTTCAATTCAACCGTTTCAGTGAATGCTCGCCTTCGTATATCGTCCGGCCATCGCCTCGATTGTCTCGCGCATGTGGTCGCGGAGCGTGATCGGTTCGAGCACCTCGACTTGCGTGCCGAGCGACAAGAGCCAGAAGACGAACCCGTCGGATACGGCCGCATCGAAGCGGATGAGGAAGCGTTCTCCGTCTTGCGTGATCGAGACGTCTTCTCCGAGCTTGTCGAAGATGACCGGGAGGACGCGCTCGTCGACGGCAAGGACGATTTCCTCGTCGAGCCCGTTGTACATATTGAACGACTTTTGGAAGTAGTCATCCGGCAAATGATGTTTCATGCGCGGCGTATCATCCTCGACAATCTCTGAGTTGACGATGCGGTCGACGCGATAGTTTCGGATTTCCCCGATCGACTCATCGATGCCAATCAAATAATATTGCTCATGGTTCCAGTGCAAGTCAATCGGATTGACGACATAACGCTCGCCGTCACGGCGAAGCGGGAACGTTCGCTTCGTGGCGTCAAAGCCGACGACGTCCGTATATTGGAACGAGATCGCTTTTTGTTCCTGGATTGCACGTTGGATGCGATCGATATGGTACGGAATCTGTCCGTGTTTCTTCTTCGGTGTCTTAATGATCGACTGGAGCGTTTCCGCTTCCGGAATACTCGTCAGTTTTTGAAGTTTCTCGACGATCCGCTCTGTCACGTCCTCCGAGATGAACTTCGCCGCGACGATAGCGTCGACCATCATCCGGAGCTCATGGATTTCAAACAAACGGGCCGAATGCCAATATTTTTTGGCGAGGCCGTTCTTCTCGAGCTCATCCTGCACCTCGAACCCCGAATCGGTCAATGCTTGGATGTCGTCTTTCACTGATTTTTTTGCTAACTTAGAAGTATCTCCGATCGTTGATAAATATTCGAGCAAGTCTTCTAACGTCTTCGGATGGTTGTCATCTGTATGGCGTTCGAAAAACCGTCTCACCTCGAGTAACCGTTCTCGGTTGTTCACGGTTTAATCCCCTTTCACTTCTTTATGTAAAATATGTATAAACAGACAGTAGCATGTTATTTCCATGAAATAAAGGTATTTTCCATTACAAATCGTTTAAGGAGGCCCTTCTGCAGTGAAACATTATGCACACGTCAACGGCACGAAAATCGAATATATGGACCGCGGTCACGGTCCGGTCATCGTCCTGATTCATGGGACCCAATCGTCAAGCCTCGAACCGTACCATGTGGACCGGCTCGTCGTGTCCGGTTTTCGGGTTATTGTCCCGTCTCGTCCGGGCTACGGTGAGACGCCGTACTCATTTTCGGCCTCGCCGCAAGCGTTCGCCGCGAACTTACGTCGTTTGCTCGAAGTGATGTCGATTGAGCGTTATCACGTGTACGGCATCTCGGCCGGCGGGCCGACGGCAATCGAACTTGCGTCACAGAACGAGCACGCGCTCAGTCTTACGCTCGCGGCCGCGGTGACGAGCGTCGTCGATTTCCCGTATCGTAGTTACGTCAGCCGTAACGTCGCCCAACCGGCGTTCATCGCGCTTCAGTTCGCGATGAAACAGTTCGTCGCCCGCGCAATTCAAAAACAACCGTTCGAGGCGACGGCCCGCATGATTCAATCGACGAGCCTGCTCGCATTAGACGTCATCCGCGACGAAGTGACCCCGTACGATATCTTCCTATTGAAACGAGTAGCGAACCAAATGGCGTTCGGTCTCGGTGCCCAGTTCGACCTTCGACAACAAGTGGCCGATGAAGCGCTGCTCGGGGTGACGTGCCCCACGTATATCGTCCACTCTAAAAATGACAAGGCCGTGCCGGTCCGTCACGCACATCACGCGAAGCGGCTCATCCCGCACGCCCAGCTCACCATCTTGAACAGTCCCGGCCATTTGATTTGGATCGGCCGTCAAGCGCGAAAGAGCGAACAACAGATTGAGCGCTTTATCCGCTTTAACTCGTAAGACGCCGATGCGGGCGTCTTTTTTAGTCGCCTGACTCGAGCAGTTCAATCAATTCCTCCGTCACGTCAGCCGGGAGGCGGTACCCGACGTTCGTGTCGTCCGCATCGTAAAGGCTACTGACCGATTTCGGATCATCGTTCAGCCAAAGATAATAGCGGTCCGCCTCCCCGTCCTCGAAGCGGATTTCGATATCGTATTCGGGCCCAACCACATTGGCGACACCGGGAAGTTCGTCTGCCTCACGCAGCATGTCTTCGAACACTCGAATCGATTCCGATTCGTCGAACGTGACGATATCGCGCTCTTGAAAACTGCTGAATCCGTCCGATTCCGAGACGCGGACTTCTTCAATCCCATCCGTCCGAAAATCGTTCGAGCCGCAACCCGATAACATAAAAACCATGACGGTAATTGCCCCGATTTGCCTCATTGCTTGCTTCATCAGCCATCACCTCGCATTGAACGTTTACCGTTGCTCGAGCAGTCTGATCAACTCATCTGTCACGTCTGCCGGGACGAGATACACCGTATGTGTATCATTCACATCCATGATGCTCGTCGGCATGCCTAAGTCGCCGAGCCAGACGTAATAGCGATCCACTGTCTCATCTTGATACTGGACTTCCACATCATATTCAGGCGTTGCCATATTTACGACGCCCGGTTGCTGTTCCGCATTCCGAATCATGTCCGCAAACACTTTGACGTCCTCGAGCTCGTCATATGTGATGACATCGCGGTCTTGGAAACTGCTGAATCCGTCCGATTCCGAGACGTGGACTTCTTCAATCCCATCCGTCCGAAAATCGTTCGAGCCACAGCCGGTCAAAGCAATTGTCAAAACTGTTAGAGCGACTAAAGTACCTATCCGTTCTCGCCTCATAAGTCACCTCTGCCTCTTGTAATGAATAACTAAGCACTTATGTAAATCATTTGTGTTCCCAATCAAAGTAATCTTCATCCCAATCGATATCATCCTCTTCAACGAGTTCTCGTTTCAACAGCAACCCGTTGCCAAACATGATTCTTGCCTCTTCGATAAGCGATTCCAGATCGGACGAATCTATCTGGTCCGTCAATTGATAGAAACATCCGCTTTCGATTCGTTCTCGATTAAACCATTCGAATGCGTCAATATCAGACGCATCCCCAAAGGCCAGCAAATCATCGCTTCAATAATTGAACCACGAGACTTCTTCTGGTTTGAGAAACCAAAAATTTTCCCGGTCATAATCATAAAGCGAAGATTTGGAGCTAGGGTCCATACACATGGCAGCTCGATATGGGTTAAGTTCGATACACATCGCTTTAAATAGAGTAAGCCATCGATTTGGCCGGTCGTTGTAATGGGTTTTCGATAGACTGAGCGAGATATACACACTAGTTGTTCCGTCATAACTTGGATTGATGAGTAGAAAACTTTTTCGTTTATGCAGGCGCGCAAAAAAATCAGACATACCATCCTGTTCGACACCCCACATATTCATGAATCGTTCTCGTGAAAAGGTATGTTGATGGGCTCAAAATAGCCGAGAAAGCCAATTTCCACATCGTACTTGTCAAAAAATTGAAGGAGCTTTTCACCATACGTTTTGTTCGAAAGATCCTTATCGAAGCGAAAACTCAAATTAATGTAATCCATTTTTCATAACCCTCACGTTCCCCACCTTATACGTCCACCCCGAGCACTTGAATCAACTGATTCGTCATATCTCTCGACACGCGATAGATGAGATGCGGATGCGTCACATCCATCAAAAAACTCGGTTGATGTTTCTGTCCGAGCCAAAGATGATACTGTGCCATCATCCCGCCCTTCCAATGAAGCTCCAAGTCAAAGTCCGGTTCCCCGTGAATGGAATCTTCGAGCGCATCATCTGCATTACGCAGCATGTCCGCGAACGATCTCACTTTTTCGATTCCATTGAACATGATGAAATCTGTCTCATTGAACGAACCAATTCCTGACGACTCAGCAACTCTCGCTTGAATCATCTCTTCTCTATTCAACTCATTCTCCTCTGAGTTCATAAATGCTTTGAACATCGCCGAAGCCCCTGTGAAGATTGCCCGATCTAGTTTCATGTCCTTCACCCCATTCATGTTGATCGTTATCTTTTACGAAAATCCGGACGAAAGGTTTCACAAATTTTGACATCGGATCATTCAGGCCTGTTTTCGCATTCGCTCCAAGAAAATCGGCAACATGTTCAATAGAATCGAGATGCTCGTTAAGACCCACCACGCTCGTCCCATACCTGGTATGACATCTGCCAACGCACTCCAATCCTCCGCTTCGACCCAGACCGACAAATGGCTATAATCCGCGCATACTGTCAATGCGGTCAAGGACAACGCAAGCGCCATCGGTAGCTTATAGTCTTTACCGACGTTGAACGTATACAAATTGAACAGTGTCGCCCCAATCGCCAGTACTCCTAAAACCATCCACACGTAAATCATCCCCTATGCTATATGTAATTTATTCCCTATTTCTAGAATAGCATATAGAGTTCATTCTGTAGGTAAACAAAAAAGCCAAGCCGAAGCTCAGCTCTTCCTTATTGATACGTCCAACCGGTCAGACTCGCAGTCGCGCCTTCGTAACGCAACTGTTTCTCGAGCTCGCTCGGGAAGACGCGGAGTGTGGCGACCGCCTCACCGTCATTGACGAAGCATTCGACACTTGACGAGTCGACGAACACGTGAAGCGACGTCACATGAATCGCTTTCGTCCGTGTCGTGCCAAACTCGGTCGCGAACGGCTCTCCGGCATTCGTCCGGTCGATCGTCAATTCGCCTGCCGTCGCGTCGTAACGAATGACGAGTGACTCATTCTCGACCTGAAGCAGGTCGAGCGTGAAGTCTGACCCATCCGTTTTCACCTCAAGCTCATACCGGTCCGGTGTCGCGACGCTGATTGATGTGCCGGACGCGTCGAGGAATGTGTCTTGGCGAAGCGTTGTCATCTCCGCCACCGGACGCTGCTTGAGCATCCCTTCCTCAATTGTGAGCACACGCGGTAACGTCAAGGCGTGGGCCCAACCGAAGCGGTCCGTCGGATACTCGATTTCAGGGAGTCCCATCCAACCGACGAGAACGCGTCGTCCGTCCTGTTCTGTCGTCTGTGGGGCGTAAAAATCAAACCCGAAGTCGAGCTCCTCGAACGCTCCGTGGGTGAATGTTAACGTCTCAACGTCGAGCTTGCCGATCAAGAACCCAGACTGATAGATGTTGTGATAGCGATGCCCGTCCGGTTCAATCCCTTGCGGCGAGAAGACGAGGACGTGCTGCCCGTTCAGTTCGAAAACGTCGGGACATTCCCACATGTAGCCGAACCGTTCGAGTCCCGTCTTGATTTCACCGAGGAACGTCCAGTCATCCAAGTCGACCGAGCGATACAAGACGACGCAACCCGTCTCGTCCGTACGTTGTGCGCCGACGACGGCGTAATAGGCGCCGTCCTCGAGCCACACTTTCGGGTCACGGAAATGTTCCGTGTACCCGGCCGGCACGTCCGGAATCGCGACATTGCGACGTTCGATCTTGCCATCCCGCAACACGCCGATCACTTGCGAGGCGTGACGCGTCCAGTCATCCGTCCGGTGATTGCCCGTGTACATGACGTGGAGTTCCCCGTCTTTCACGAACCCGCTGCCTGAATAGGCACCGTGTGAATCTTCGGTCGTCTCCGGGACTAACGCCACCCCGCGGTCCGTCCACGTGACGAGGTCGGGTGATGTGACATGATACCAATGTTTGAGACCGTGTACCGGTCCGAGCGGGAACCACTGATAGAACATGTGATATTCCCCGTTGTAATACGTGAATCCGTTCGGGTCGTTCAGGAGTCCCGTCGGCGGTTGGATATGGTATCCGAACCGCCACGGGGAAGCTGCCGTCTTCGTGCGGAGCGTCTCCATCTCGAGGGCACTCACGTCACGTAACGAGCGGTAACGCTCTGCCTTCGTCCAACTCATAACATCACTTCCTTTTTCTTATGCTGCTTGTTTGACTGCTTCTTTTTTCGCTTGGCGTTTCGCAAGCACGAACGTCAATCCGAAGGCGACCGCGAAGGCGATGGCCATACCGATGATATACGAGACGATCGACGCTGGTGCGATCGAGATGATCCCTGGGAGACCTGCCGCACCGAGGGCGACGGCGAGGACTTCACGTCCGACGATGAACGCCGAGGCGACCCCTGAACCGATGATGGCCGCGATGAACGGATAGCGTAGTTTCAAGTTAACCCCGAACATGGCAGGCTCAGTGATCCCGAGGAGTGCCGAGATACCAGATGCCGAAGCGACACCTTTCATCTTCTGATCACGTGTCAAGAAGAAGACAGCGAGTGTGGCCGCACCTTGTGCGACGTTCGACATGGCTGCGATTGGGAAGATGAATGATCCGCCCGTGCGTGCGATATCGGCAAGAAGTTGCGTCTCGATGGCGATGAAGCTGTGGTGCATCCCTGTGATAACGATTGGCGCGTACAAGAGACCCATGACGAGACCGCCGAAGAAGCCGAGTGAGTCGTACGTCCAAACGAGACCGTCGATGATCAAGTTACCCGCTTCGCGTGTGATCGGTCCGACGAAAGCGAACGTGACGAACGCCGTGACGAGGAGCGAGAGAAGCGGTGTGAGCAAGATGTCGAGTGATGCTGGCATGAATTTACGGATATTGATTTCAAGTTTCGACAAGATATAAGCGGATACGAGGACCGGTAACACTTGTCCTTGGTAACCGAGTTTCTCGATTTCAAAGCCGAGAATGTTCCAAACCGGGATATCACCGACCGTTGCTTGCGCATAGGCGTTGACGAGATCCGGGTGAACCATGATCATCCCGAGCGCGGCGCCGAGGTACGGATTACCCCCAAACCGCTTGGCGGCGGAGAACCCGATCAAGACGGGCAGGAAGACGAAGGCGGCGTTCGCGAACGTGTTGATCATCGCGGCGAGATCGGCGATGCCTGGGTACTGATCGATGAGTGAGCTTCCTTCGAAGAACAAATCAGGTGCCGTGAGCAAGTTGTTGATCCCCATCAAGAGACCGCCGGCGACGATGGCCGGGATGATTGGGACGAAGATATCAGACAACATTTTGACGAACTGTTGGAGCGGGTTGCCTTTCTTCGCGCCGGCCGACTTGACGTCGCTTGTCGACATATCGCCGAGGCCTGTCAATTGGGCGAACTCAGCGTACACCTTGTTAACCGTACCTGCACCGATGATGATTTGATACTGGCCACCGGTCGAGAACGTTCCTTTGACGACGTCGAGGGCGTCAAGTTTCTTCTCGTCGACTTTCGATTCGTCGTTCAAGACGAGGCGGAGCCGGGTCGCACAGTGGGCCGCGGCGGCGACGTTGTCTTTCCCGCCGAGAGCCTCTAAAATCACTTCTGCTTCTTGTCTGTAGTTCATGCTGGTTTGCCTCCTAGCGTTTCAAGCACGCGTTGTTGTGTTGGTATGGCCGGAATCGCGCCGTATGCCGTGCACGTCAAAGCGCCGGTCACATTCGCGTATTCGATATCCTTCAGTAAGCGCTCGTCATCGATTCCTAGAGTCGCTAAGCGATACAAGTAGGCGCCGACAAAGGCGTCACCCGCTCCCGTCGAATCGACGCTTTCAATTTTCACTGAAGCGATGACGTCTTTGACGTCTTTCGTCGCAATCAGTGTCCCGCGCGAGCCGAGCGTGATGGCGATCCGTTTCGCACCCGTTTCGAGAAGCGACGCGATCGCTTGATTTAAATCGTCAAGCCCAGTCAACAAGTGCGCTTCTTCCTCGCTCAACTTGACGAAGTCTGCTTCGGCGATGAAGTGGAGCGAATCTTGTTTGAACGCCTCGAGGTCGGTCACAAGCGCGTCACGGTAGTTCGGATCGAACGAGACGAACAGGCCGTCACGCTTGGCGAACTGGAGCAGTTTGAAATAAGCGTTCTTTAACTCACCGTCGAGGAGTGCCGTCGCCGATCCGAAATGGACGATGTCTCCAGGCTTGAAGGCCGACAAGTCGATTGACTCGAAGGCATAGTCGCCATCGCTGCCGCGTCGGAACGTGAAATCTCGTTCCCCGTCTTCTTGAATCGACACGAATGCGAACGTCGTGTCACCTTCCTCCACCAAGTTTTCGACGCCGACGCCGTTGTCGACGAGCGTCTGTTTTAAAAAGCGTCCGAACGGGTCTGCCCCGACTTGACCGAGGAAACTTGAATTTCCTCCGTGTTTACTGACGACCGCCGCGACGTTTGCCGGTGCGCCCCCCGCTTTCTTTACGAATGTCGTTCCGTTGACGAGGTCGCTCGATGCGTCATCGCAAACCCAATCAATCAATAGTTCACCAATGCAATGTACGGTGTTCATCCGTCCACCTCCATGTCTGAATGTCGTGCTTCGTGCCATTTATCGAACCGGTTCCAAAAACAAATAAAAAATGTTGCGGAACCGGTTCCGCAACACAAATGTAATCGATTTAATTTAAAATGTCAACGCTTTCTCGCAGTTTTAATTCAAAAGTTGTGAACGTTTTCATCGGGATGGTTTCGCCTGTTAACAATTGGAGAATCATGTCAGCCGCACGAGACCCTGTCCGACGGTATGGAAGATGCACCGTCGTGATCGCTGGATGGAGCACTTCGGTGAAATCATAGCCGCCGAATCCGCTCACCGAGATATCCACCGGCACCGACTTGCCACCGTTCGCGAGCCCTTTCAAGACACCGAGGGCGATGTTGTCGGTCGCACAGACGATGAGCGTCGCGTCATCGGTCGCCTCGGCGATCCGTTCCCCAATCGGGATGGCGTCGTCAATTTTGAACGTCGTCGTATACGTCGTTACGTTCGCGCCTGCTTCTTTGAACGCATGCAGAAAACCATCGCGCCGTGCCTGTCCGACGGCGATGTCGTACGGACCGACCCCGACATACAGGACATCACGGTGCCCCCAGTCCATGAACTGCCGTCCGAGAGCGTACGCCGCGTCGAAATCGGGATAAACGAGGCTATGGACGTGTTCATGCTCTTGACCGATCAACAAAACCGGGATTTGGATGTCTTGGATCGCCTGCAAGTGCCGCGGCGTCACGGTCGTCCCTAGCCAGATGATGCCGGCCACTTTCTGCTTTGCCAAATTATACAACTGCTCGATCTCGCGTTCGGTCTGTTGGGCCGTGTTAACGACAAGCATTTGATAACCGCACTCGGTCAACCGCTCGTCGATGCCCATCATCGTACGCGAAGCCGCATAGGAATCAAGACGAGGGACGATGACACCAATCATTTTCGTCTGTTTCGACTTTAAGCTTTGCGCAAACTGGTTCGGTTCATAGTTCGTCTCCTGGATGACCCGCTCAATCTTGTCGCGTGTCGCTTGTCCGACCGAGCCCCCGTTCAAATAACGGGAGACGGTACTTTTGGCGACCCCGGCAAGTTTGGCGATGTCGTTGATTGTCACTTGTTTCATCGGTAAAACCTCCATACGAAAAAACTGACGCGTCAGACGCCGTCAGTTCAGTGGTTGATTACATATCGCTTTTTAAAGTTTAAATAGTAAAGGCCGTTCCGTTTCTCGAAGCCGTTCTTCTCAAGGACACGGCGTACCGCTTCCTGATGTGGACTCGTCGGCGGGATGCCGGCGCGGACGGTATGTCCTTCTCTTAAGTCGGATTGTTCGAGCGCGAGGCGCAAGCCTTCTGTCGCATAGCCATTGCCCTTGAAGGCGTCGAACACCATCAAATCGAGCTGATAGACGCGAGCGAGTTTCAAGAGCAACACTTTTCCGACGACTTGACTATCGACACGGAGGTCGTAATAGAAGTCCTCCCCATAGCTATGGGCGTCGGCTGAGTACACCTGCTCTTCGCCCATCTCGACAAAGATGCCTTTTAACTCTTCGGCTGACATGCCGTAAGAACTTTGACCGTATTTTTTAAAATGCTCATATTCGATCTCATCAATCTGACGAATAGGTTGACGCACGATTTCCATCCCGTGCCCTCCTTAACAGTTATCTCATTGTCTTTCCACACTCATTATATACGAACGGCGCCGTGAAGCGCAAAAGATAACCGAAATCAGATCGGTTCGATGTGAATGTGGACTGTATCGACGGCATGGTGTTCGTCGAGTTCGCGCTCGATGTCATCACATAAATCGTGCGCCTCCTCGACGGTGAGGCTTCCTTCGACGGCAATCGTCACATCGAGCATGACGTGATTGCCGAGGTGACGTCCTTTGATTTCACGGACTTCCTTGACGGCATCGAAATGCTGAATCGTCTCTTCGTAGGAATCGACGAGATCCGGCGGGAATCCGTCAGAGAGCTGATGTGTCGCATCGAGAAAGATTTGAATCGCGGTCCGGATGATCATTCCCGCAATCAAGACGGCGAGAACCGTATCCATCCAAGGCAATTTAAAGTAAGCGAAGAGAACGCCGAGCGTAGCCCCGATCGAGATCATGGCATCGGCCAAATTATCTTTCGCGGCCGCTTTCAAGGCGAGCGACCGGGTTTTCTTGGCCAAGTTCGAATTGTACGCATACACGCCGAACATGACAAGTGCACTTAAGAACGCGACGACAGCAGCAAGCGGGTTCGGTTCGACGTATTCACCACCGATTAGAGTGGCGATGCTGTTCAATAGAACGAACACCCCGACGGCGACCATGATCAGCGATGCGACGAGCGCGGCGAGTGTCTCCATTTTGGCGTGACCGTATTTATGTTCGGCGTCTCGGGGCAGTGCGGCGATGCGAATGCCGATATAGACGGCGATTGATGCGATGATGTCGGTCGTATTATTGAATCCGTCGGCGAGGACGGCCTCCGAATTGTACACCAAACCGAAGACGACTTTTAATACAGATAAGACCAAATACGTCGTGATCGATAAAATGGCGCCTTTAAGCGCTTTTGGTGGATGAGTTGTCGACTGCATCCGACCACCTCCTTTTTAGCTAAGTCAGTATACCAGTTGAGATTCATGTGGGCATAGAGAAACAGTGTTTCCCACAGCCAATAAAAATGGAATATATTCCCGGTGGTTTCGTTGTTCGAAAATTATGGTAAAGTAAATGGGAAGAGACAACAGGGTTATCCCCATAAAAGAGGTGAAACAAATGTTTACGGAACGTGATGGAATCAAGCTTCGGTTGGAACAAATTGACAGATTGCTCGCTGATTTGAACCGAGAAGCAAAACAATTGATGGCTCGTCTACGCGAACTCGACGCAAGCGGTGAAAACCCGCATGAGGTCACCCTCAAGCCGGAAGATCGTGACACGCTCAAATCGTCAATCGACGAAACGCTCGAGGCGCTCCAGAGCCGCTCGAAACGCCCGATTAACCCGAACGACGAGAAGAAGAAAGAACTTGCCTCTCACAAGGCACTCATCGACGAGTTATCGGATTTACTCAGCAAGAAAAAATGAGACGCTTCTGCGTCTCATTTTTTCAGTAAGGAGAAACTATGACTTATATCGTTACAACTTGTTTACGCCCGACTGAGGCAACCATCGAACGGGCCGAGGCCCATGCGGCGACTTATGGCGCCCATTTCGTCACCCGTCGCAAACATTCCATCGACACGTTAAAACAACGTCACCATGCCGGCGTGCTCGTATTTGATAAACGTCGCGTCGAATACACCCCTCTCGCCGGAGATGAACCGTTCTTTTTCCACCCATCGAGCTCGGTGTTCCGTGTGAAGCAGCTTGCGCGTGGCGGGAACGATCCGCTCGTCGATGCCGCCGCAATCAAACCGGGTGACCGGGTCCTCGACTGTACGCTCGGGCTCGGCTCCGACAGTATCGTCCTCAGTCATGCCGTCGGTCCGTCGGGTCGCGCCGTCGGGATCGAGAGCGAATTTGTCACAGCGATGCTCGTCAAGGAAGGGCTAACCGTTTGGGAAGAAAAAGAGCCCGCCGTCAATGAGGCGATGCGTCGGCTCGAGGTCGTTTGGACGGATGCCCTCACCTATTTGAAGACATGCCCGGACGATTCATTCGATGTCGTCTACTTCGACCCAATGTTCGAAAAGACGATTTCAGAATCGGTTCACTTGAACCCATTACGATCCCTCGCCAACACGAATCCGCTGTCTCTTGAACTCATGATGGAGGCCCGTCGTGTTGCATCCAGACGAATTGTCCTAAAGGCTCACTTTGAGAGTGAGACGTTTGAAACGTTTGGTTTTAAAAGGATTGTTCGTAAAACATCCAAATTTCATTACGGCATCATCGATGTAGAGACTTGACCCCTTAGGTCTTTAGGACCATTCGGGACGAAAGTCTCTTTTTCAAATTATTATTTTCTGAATATTGACATTAATCAGACACAAGTTTAACGTTAGATTCAAGCTCACACAATATCCCATTATTTTCACAGGAGGTTAGTACAAATGAAAAAACGTTCCATCCGTCGTACGACGCTCGCCGTCGCATTGACATCGGTCATGAGCGTCAGTGCGATCCCGGCCGTCGGTGCCGCTCCACTCGCCGCCTCACCGTTGCCAACCCCAAGCTCGACCGCTCCATTCGATCACAACATCATCGATGAGGATCGGCTCGCTAAAGCGCTCGAGAAACGAGGCGTCATCAAAAAAGGGCTTTCGGCCACCGAGCGCCAAAAAGCCGTCGATGCCTATATCGAGAAGAAACAAGGCGGTGCGAAAGACGTCCATAAGCACGACGATAAGTTAGACAAAAAAGCAGCCAAAGCAAAAGAGAAGATACATAACCAATTCGAGAAAGAATCGAAACGTCTCCTCGACAAAGCGAAAAAAGGACAAGCGAACTATCGCAAAGGCAAGCCGAACGGTCAAGTCAAAGTCGACCCGGCCAAACAGGCAGGCTATAACGGCGCCGTCCGTGAAGACAAAGTCCTCGTCCTTCTCGTCGAGTACAGCGACTTCAAACATAACAACGTCGTTCAAGAAGAAGGTTATCTGTATAGCGACAACTTTAGTAAAGAACACTACGAGCAATACATGTTCGGCGACGAATCGTTCGAACTGTTCAACGGTGAGAAAGTCCAAACGTTCAAGCAGTATTATGAAGAACAGTCGGGCGGCAGTTACACGGTTGACGGCACTGTCTCGGACTGGTTGACCGTCCCGGGCACAGCGAAAGATTACGGCGGTGACAATCCGGCCGGCGGGAATGACAACATCGGGCCAGGTCCGCGTCAACTCGTTAAAGACACGTTGAACGCTGCGGTCGCTTCAGGCATGGACCTCGCCGAATACGATCAGTACGATTTATATGACATCGACGGTGACGGCGACTTCAACGAGCCGGACGGCTTGGTCGACCACTTGATGATCATCCATGCTGGTACCGGCCAAGAAGCTGGTGGCGGTGTCCTCGGTGACGATGCAGTCTGGTCACACCGTTGGGTCGTTGGCAACAGCCCTTACCGCGTAGCAGGTACGGAAGCAGCTGTCCCATACTGGGGCGGTCAAATGGCGGCATTCGATTACACAATCCAACCTGAAGACGGCGCAGTCGGCGTCTTCGCTCACGAATACGGTCACGACCTCGGTCTTCCTGATGAGTACGATACACAGTACACAGGTCAAGGCGAACCGGTCCAATCATGGTCAATCATGAGCGGCGGCAGCTGGGCTGGTAAAGTGGCGGGTACAGAGCCAACGAGCTTTTCGCCACAAAACAAAGAGTACTTCCAAAAATTGATGGGCGGCAACTGGGCGAACATCACGGAAGTCGACCTTGAAGACATCACGCAACAAGGTTTTGTTTCGAAACTCGATCAATCGGTGACGAAATCAACCAACCCTGGATTGTTGAAAGTGAACCTTCCAGACAAGAAAGTAAAAGGCATCGAACCAGAATACGGTGAGTATTACTACTACTCGACAAAAGGCGATAACTTGCATACTGAACTCTCGACACCGACGGTCAAACTTGGAGCGGACGGTACACTTGCTTTCGATACACGTTATCAAGTCGAGACTGACTACGATTACCTCTATGTCAAAGCACTTAGCGGCGGCAAAGAAGTCGTCCTTGACGTCTACGGCGATGACAACACTGGAAACGGTGCGGAATCGACGAACGGCGCTTGGGTGAACAAATCGTACGACTTGTCACAGTTCGCTGGTCAAGACGTACAAATCGTCTTCGAATACGTGACGGACGGTGGTCTTGCCCTTGAAGGGTTCGCCCTTGACAACTTGTCGATCACGTCAAGCGGACAATCGCTCCTCGCTGACGATGCGGAAGGCGCAGAGAAAGTCACGCTCGACGGCTTCGTCAAGTCGGACGGCTATGACACTAAACCGCACTACTACTACCTCGAATGGCGCAACCATGAAGGCGCTGACACTGGTCTCTTGAACGGCCGTGGCGTCAAGTACAACACAGGTCTCGTTGTCTGGTATGCGGATGATTCGTTCTCAGACAACTGGGTCGGCATCCATCCGGGTGAAGGTTTCCTCGGTGTCGTCGACTCGCACCCTGAGGCACTTATCGGCAACTTGAACGGTCAAGACACAGTCGCTGGCAGCACGCGTTACCAGATCGCAGACGCGGCGTTCAGCTTAGACAAGACGCTCCCTTGGTACATCGATTCACCGAGCCGTGGCATCTATGACTACAAAGCTCAACCAGGCGTGAAACAGTTCAACGACGCCAACACGTACATCAACTCGCTCATCCCAGATGCGGGCCGTAAACTTCCACAATACGGACTCGTCGTCGACGTCGTCGGCGAAGCGAAAGACAACTCGGCTGGAGCTGTTTGGGTCCGGACGAAGTAAGCTTGATTCAACGCACCCCCGCCCTTCTCACCATGAGGAGGACGGGGGTCTTATTATTCTAAAAAAGCTTGAAATTTCATGACAGACTGTGTAACATACTAGATGTAACCGCCTCTGTAGGTTAGTGGCAGACCTCAGCAATGGTAATGCTGCAGCACGAGTTCGATTCTCGTCGGAGGCATCAATTATACCGCTCAACCAAGCGGTTTCGAGCACTTCCTGTAATTATCAGGAGGTGCTTTTCTTTTGCACGTGCACAGTTTGTGCACAGTAGCTTCAGAGCGATGAAATTGGTGAATTCCGGCACGGGTTCGTTCTGGACTTGCTTCATCAAGAAGACCTATTGCATTATGTACCATTTTGAGAGCGCGGATCAGTTCATTCGAAATCGTCATATGACTAGTCCGCCGGTTCTTCGTACCGTCGAGCGCATATCGTTTCTCCTTCCAACTGGAGAATAAAGAACCCCCTAGCTAATACACATCCATGTGTATGCTACAGTCTTTAAGACAACGTAATTCTCATGACCAGACCTTTCTCCAGCCAGTTCTCTGCACCCTCCAAGTACCATACTAGTTAAGACAAGGAAAATGTTTAAATCTCTTCTTCGGTATGCATCTCTGTTTGTCGACGCTAGTCTTAATCTTGGTAACATACTTTTCCGCGTCGCATAAGTATACAAGAATTATAAGCTTTTAGAACACGGTGTGACTGAATCAGGTATCAGTCTTTACTCTTGGAGCAATCAGAAAAACAAGAAAACTCATAAGTGTTGAATTCGCCACTGACCCGTGTAGCGAATTTTTCTAGCGCTTATTAATCGACCACGGCAGATAAATGTAAAATTCGTCACTCCACTCAATTTCATCGTACTCCTCAGCTTTAAATTGTTTGATCCACTTTGTCATTTTCGATTGTATGTACCGTTTCGTCTTATCAATCAAATAATTCCAGATTCAATTATCCCCTTTGGTGGGGCACATCAACACGCGGGTATATTACGTTTTTGTGAGTTTCTTGCTTAATTACATTAAAGATTTTATAATATATCCGTCAAATTTCTTAGTTGATCTCAAGTTGCTTCCTCCATGTTTTGTTTACATCAAGCAAAAAACGAATTATCAGGTATTGCGACTATTTGCGGGATACTCAATCGCTACCCAAGGAGAGGACCTGCTTCTCTGGTCTTTAATTCACACAAAAAGCCATCGAATCTGCTCAATGGCTAACATTACCTGACAATGATTTAGTTTTGAATAAAAAGAGATTGACGCAATCACTTACAGTAAGTGCACACCTCTACAATCCAATAGTTACAAACATTTGATGATTAGAATATCAACATTGGATTACTTTATTCGCATGATTAAAAGCTAACTTTATAAGATAGGTTTAAAAGTACTTTAAAGTTCAAACCTAACCTCTACATAATTAACCTTACTTCAATCTTACTATTTTCTGAAAATCTAAACTAACCGTTTCTTCATTCCTTTTATATTTAGCAAAAAATTCCCTTGAGATTCCAGTCAATAAATGAAGATACTCAATGTCCACAGAGTATTTAGCCTCAGTTAATTCATTGAGTGTAATTACTTTATTTTCGAGCAAAAGTTTGAGAATACTTTCAATTTTAGACGGCTTAAAAATAGGTATTTCGTAATCCAATGGTTCAGACTTTTTATAACCTTTTTTTGTGATTGATCTCCAAAAGTAACTATATTGTTCTTGAGTTAGTAAACCCAATCTTTTTGCACGAATAGCCATTGCTTGAATTGATACCAGCCATTTTGTTTTCAATTCAATATAAGAGTCTGGATTTGATTTTCTGATTAAAAAATTAAAATCATTTGTGAATTCTTTAACAGGTAAAAGGAATGCACCTGCGAATAAATCAGCCTCTTTTTCAATATCGGAATATGTTTTCTTATCTAACTCTGTAAAATAGGCATTATGGTGTAAGATTAGATGACCTAACTCATGCGCTAAATCAAAATTCCTGCGGACTGCAGATTTTTTCAAATTACCGAGAACGATGTAAGGAATATCAGTTTTAGTCCAAAAACTGTAAGCATCAATCTTTTCACCAATAGATTTTTCAAACACATATACTCCTGACTTTTCAATATAAAAAATTAAATTTTTATTTGAAGTATCTGGTATGCTCAAGACTTCTCTAGTGTATTGTGCAATTTCATTTATTGCATCTACCCTGTTTCCAATGTCTAAATCTTTCATCATATTCTGAGCATATGACCTTAAATGACCAATTTGGCCCATTGGTAATGAAACTTTCGAAGTAATGAACTCTACAAACTCATTAAGAAATTCACAGTGAAGTGATTCACTTTGAGTTTTTGAAACCGAGTTGATTTCTTCAGAACGATATGCAATTGAATGAGGCTCAACTTTTTGTTCAGACTGTTTAGATAAAATATCAGCCTTGTAGAAATACTTACTTTTTACATGAAATATATTCTTCAATTCATTAATAGTCTCTAGTTTGGGCGAACTGACCCCATTTTCATATTGCCATATGGATTGTTCAGAAACACCCACGAGATCAGAGAGATGTTTTCTTGAAAAACCAAACATTACGCGGAGGTTTCTTAATGACTCGCCGACAAACATCCCATCTCCCTCCTTACTTAATTATCATTCTTCCATCTCTTCTCCTGGTAAAGTAATGTTGAAATCAAAGGCAGTAAATTCTGTCTCTTCCTCATTACCTTCTACCGCAGAGTAGTCGATGTCATTCATGTCTACAGAACTTGTCCCCATAAAGTGAGTCAAGTCGTTTACTAAGTACGCTCTTCTATTTAACGGATTTGGCATAACATGACGAATCTCTTCAATTTGATTGGCTTCATCTATTGAATAAGTGATGATATGGAATTCGCTCACTTCTTGAGACAAGTCTTGCGCCGTTTCAATGCTGCTCTCGGGATTCACAAAACCAAGTTCGATTTCAAGTTGCTCGGAGATAGTTTCCGTAGAATCACCACTATCAGTAAAGTTTACATTTCGGTTTGAGTTCGATAACTCTAACAAGTAATTTGTTCTTCGACTTGTAGAAGTCTGACGAGGTGTACGTGGTCGATCAAATTGCTGTTCATTAAAATAACGGGCATTCCGTACAATGAATATTCGGTTTCGATTCTCTTCTTGATGACGAAACTGTAGATATCCCCATGTATGACCAGCTCTTGCAGGACTAAAAATCAATCCCAAATCTTCTACTTCCACTCCCGTATGATGATCAATATGATTCCCTTTTACCCAGGCATAAGCACCACTAATTGTTAATTCTTCTCTTTTTTGAGCTCGTTCACGTATATAGCTTCTGTAGCCTTTAAGGATTCCATCAACAATCTTTTGGTTCAATTCATCATCAAAACGGTACTGGCGCATCATATTTCCTCCCTGAACATAGTGTAAGTAACTATGAATATTGTACAATATAATATTTTAAATGTATAGTTTTTGTACATTTTTCGGATTTTTTTTAAAGTTTTATAACTCATTGAAAATAAATATTTAACTAAATGCTTTTAAACCTTCTTTCTAAGAAGCACAAACTCACACGTTTTCAGGAAATTTAATATTTCCGCAAACTCTTAAGCTAAAAATGTTATTACTCAATCGCGAGTTCTATTCTCGTCGGAGGCATCAAATGAAGCGACCTTCCCTTATCAGGACAGGTCGCTTTTTCTTTTAGTCATGGAAACTGTCTTGACACGGTTTCCGTTCCTCTATAAACTTGTAAAGTTGACAGAATGAATGATTTGGAAGGAGTACGATCCCCATGCTCAATGAATGGTTATGGATTCCTTCTGCCTTGCTCACGCTCGGTCTGCTCGTCCTCAGTTATAAGCTGTTCGGACGCGTCGGACTGTTCGCCTGGATTGCGATGGCCTCGGTCGTCGCCAACATCCAAGTGACGCAGCAGATTGTAATCGGTGGTTTCATCTTTACTCTCGGGAATATCGTCTACGGTTCCCTTTATTTAGCGACTGACATTTTGAATGAAAAATATGGTCGTCACACCGCCCGTAAAGGCGTCTGGCTCGGCTTCTTCATCTTGATCGTCTCGACGGTGCTCATGCAATTCGCACTGCTCTATGAGCCGTTCGAAGAGGCGCTGTTCATGCATGAGAGTTTCGAGGCGCTGTTCTCGATGCTACCGCTCATCACGCTCGGTAGTCTCGCGGCGTACCTCGTCTCACAGCTGTTCGACGTCTTCATCTATTCGAAGATTCGTGCCAAGACCGGTGAGAAGAAACTGTGGCTCCGGACGACCGGTTCGACCGTCGTCTCACAGTTCATCGACACGCTCACGTTCTGTACGATTGCCTTCTGGGGCATGGAATGGGACATCTGGTGGAATATCTTCATCACGACATACGTCGCCAAGTTCATCATCGCTTGGATGGCGACGCCGTTCATGTATTACGCAAAACGGACCGTCCCACAGGAAGACGAGACAGAAAAAGCAGCCTAAACAAAACCGCGAGCCCATCGGCTCGCGGTTTTTACTTACCTTTGATATGAAGCCGCACCGCATAAGGGCGTGCATCTTCAAGCGACGATTTCTCCCGACAAACGGTGAGCGCCACGTACGCGTCGATGGCGAGCGCCTCGATGGCCTCGTCCGTCGCCTCGACCTCTAGTATGGTGTAGGGCGGCAGTTGCTCCAACTTGACCCACTGCCCGTGTAGATTTTTCGCGTAGATGATTGGTTCGTCGATCGAATAGCGTCGGAGTAAGTCCTTGACGTTCATACGATCCCTCCTCTATCCACTCTGTCTTCTCATTATAGAAAGCGATTGCATTTCTGTAAACCGCGCTTCCTAAATTTTGGTGCATTCAACGCTTCACGATTCGCCAAAAATAGCCGATAATCAAGGTAGAGAAATGAGGTGAACCGATGCGCTATCGACGACAAGAAACGTTTCGATATATTTTACCGAACCCCCGCTTCATCCCATATCGCCTCATCTGGGAAGACAAAGAACTTCATGACGGGGAAGCACAACTGCTCAATATCAGCGCCCACGGTCTGAAGATGCGGTGCGACTACTTATTTCCACTTTCTGAAGGATTGAAAGTCCAAGTCAAACTTGACCTCGTCCCGTTGATTCAACCGCTCGACCTGACAGGTCACGTCCGGCACCGCGGACAAATGGGGAGCCTGTATGATTACGGGATTCGACTTGAGTCAGACTCAGACGAGACCCAGCAACTCGTGACGATGATTAAAGCGTATGCTCGTGAAAACCAATGAGAACGTGTCGATTGCCACTTCTCATTTTTTGTTCGCTTGATTCCGGGGTATACTAAAAGAAACAGAGACAGACTCGAGGTGTAGGGCATGACTAGAAAGTTTTTACTCATTCCGTGGGCCGCTGCGATCGCCATCGCGCTCCTCGGTCCGAATGAACCGTTCTCGAGCCGGTTTTTGCTCGATTTCATCACGTATAATACGGACGCCTATGAAGGGTATTCACTTTCCCTTTTCAGCATCCTAGGCGTTTATCCGCTCGCCTTGTTCCCGCTTCTTTGGTCCGAGGTGAACCAGTTGCGCCCGAACCCGCTCTTACCGGCAGCGACCGGTTTCGTCGTCGGCGGCTTCATCATCGCCCCGTACTTAGCGTTCGCGCGGCAGTCGCCTTATCCGACACCGATAAAACCGCTCCCGACACGATTGCTCGGGGTGTTGCTCTTGCTCGTCACGATCGGCTTGTTCATCGCCGCGTCGACGACCGGGAACGTGGCCGAGTATTGGTCATACGTCGAACAGAACCAGTTCGTCCGGACGATGACGGTCGATTTCTTCTTGCTCGCCTTCATCCAAATCACGTTGATGAATCGGGATGCCAAACGTTATAAGATGAGTTTGTGGCCGCTGCCTTACATTCCCTTGTTCGGTTTGTTGTTCTGGCTGATCATTCGCCATAAACAACCGTTCAACGAGGCACCGCCAAGCCGACAAAAAATGAAATGAACCGAGCCCCTTTCGCATTCGCGTTAGGGGCATTTTATCGAAAATGGGATGACGGTTCCCAAATCGGGCCAGCTCCTATATACTGAGAATTCAGCTTACAGACGAAAGAAGGTACACATATGAGATTTTTTAAAGTGATGACGCATACGAACGATAAAGCCGAAGAGATCATCTTGAGCGAATATTTCAAGATCAATGACAAACAGGCCGATCAATTTTTGAAAGACACGCTCGAGCTCGACATGTATGACCAGAAAGTGACACTCAAAGAATGTCAGGTCGCGAAAGACCGTTGGGAGTGCCCAGTCGGAGATTTCGTTGTCGTCGAATACTTCAATGAAAAAGAGTTCGACAAAATGAATGAGTTTCGGACCCCGGCACCGAAAAAATAATGCCATAAAAAAGCTTTCCGATTTTTGTCGGAAAGCCTTTTTTGTGGATACTCCCTCATTGAAGTCTCCTTATTTTGATTCTTTGTCGTCTTCTTCAGGTGCCGGGTCCGGATGTTGCGTCGGAGCCGGTTTTGTAGCCGGGTTTGATTCCTCATCCGGTACCGGGTCCGGGTGAACCCCTGGTTGTGATTCATCACGTTTCATTGAGCATCCCTCCTCTGCATAATGGACTAATTCCACATTAGGCAGTGTGCAAAACATCAGTGTATGTCTTTGTTGCCGATCACACGACGCGAGATGGCTTTCTCGATTTCGACGATGACAAAGACGATGAGACCGAACGCGACCGGATAAATCCAGTCTTGCAGTTCAAGTGGTGCCGTACCGAACAGCGTGTGCATGAACGGGACGTACGTAATGAACAGCTGGAGCCCGATCAAGAGTGCCGACACGAGGAAGGCGATCTTGTTGTCAAAGAAGTGACGGTTGAACGCCGGCGCGAGCTCGGTCCGACAGTTGAACAAGTGGAACAGTTGCGCCATGACAATCGTATTGAGCGTGATCGTCTGCAACTTATCGGTCGAGTAATCGAAATCGCCGAGCATATAGTTGATGACTAGACTACCGCCCCCGATTAAAATCGAGACGAACGTGATGCGGAAGACGTAGTAGCGACTCAGCAACGGCACGTTAGCGGGACGCGGTGGCCGTTTCATCGTGCTCTCTTCGAGCGGCTCGAAGGCGATGGCGAGCGAGAGCGTGATGGCGACGACCATGTTGACCCAAAGGATTTGGACCGGACTGAGTGGTGCCGCGGCGCCCAATAAGATACTCATTGCGACGAGGAGTGCTTGTCCCCCGTTTGTCGGTAGCAAGAACAAAATCGTCTTCTTCAAGTTGTCATAGACGCGACGACCTTCACGGACGGCGTTGTAGATCGTCTTGAAGTTGTCATCGACGAGGACCATCTGCGAGGCCTCTTTCGCGACTTCCGTTCCTTTGATCCCCATCGCGACCCCGATGTCGGCCCGTTTCAAGGCCGGTGCGTCATTGACACCATCTCCGGTCATCGACGTGATTAAGCCGTTCTGTTGCAATCCTTTGACGAGACGAAGTTTATCGTTCGGGCTCGTCCGGGCGAAGACGTCATTATGAACCGACGCCTCTTTGATTTCTTCGTCGGACATGTTCGTCAATTCTTTCCCTTCGAGGGCGCCCTCGACTTCCATACCGAGTTCTCGGGCGATGGCGACGGCCGTGTCTTTATGGTCGCCGGTGATCATCTTGATACGGATCCCCGCGTCACGGCAAGCCGCGACCGCTTCGATTGCTTCTTGACGTGGCGGATCGACGATGCCGTAGAGGCCGAGGAATGTGATGCCGTTCTCGACGTCTTCATGGTCGACCGTCTCTTTCGAGGCGTCGACGCGTTTGAAACCGCCCCCGAGCACGCGTTGTCCGCGGTCGGCAATTTCTTTTCGTTTTTCATCCCAATAGGCACGGTCGAACTCCGTGTCTTCCGCCATATCGAACAGGCGGTCCGGTGCCCCTTTGATGAAGATCATCCGCTCTCCTTTATAGTCGACGAGCGTCGCCATATATTTGTACTCCGAATCGAATGGAATCTTCGAGATGACGTCCAAACGTTCGATCGGCCGCTCCGCTTTTTCAGCGAGCGTGAGCAAACATGCTTCCGTCGGGTCACCATTGACGACCCATTCGCCGCCCTCTTCATACAGCTGGGCGTCGTTACATGTTTTCCCGACCGTGAGAAGGTCGATCATCGACTCATCATCATCTAAATCGAACGGTTGACCGTTCAGTTCTAAATCACCGTCCGGGGCGTATCCACTCCCTGACACTTCGATGTCGTGTTTGGCCGTGACGACTTGTTTGACGGTCATCTCGTTTTTCGTCAACGTCCCGGTCTTATCGGTACAGATGACCGATACGGCTCCGAGCGTCTCGACCGACGGCAAGCTGCGGACGATGGCTTTTTTCTCAGCCATGTTCCGGACACCGAGCGCGAGGATGATCGAGATGACGGCCGGTAATCCTTCTGGAATGGCGGCGACGGCAAGACCGATCGTCGTCAACATCAACTCGATCGGGTCAAAGTCACGGACGAAGTAACCGAACGCGTATATGATGACCGAGATGACGAGGATGGCGATGGATACCGTCTGACCAAACTTCGTCGTCTGGCGGATGAGTGGCGTCTTGACCGTCTCGACTTCAGCAATCGAGGCGTTGATTTGGCCGAGCTCCGTGCCTTCTCCGATGGACGTGACGATTGCTTTCGCACTTCCTGTCGCCACGCTCGTACCCGAATAAATCATGTTCTTGCGATCACCGAGGACGGCGTCTTCCGGTACGACTTGAATTTTCTTCTCGACCGTCGTCGCTTCACCTGTCAACGCCGATTCCTCGACTTTGAATTTCTCGGCTTGAATGACACGGGCGTCAGCCGGCACTTTATCACCGGCGGCAAGGACCAAGATGTCCCCGACGACGAGGTCGCTCGAGTCGACTTGGATTTGCTTGCCGTCACGGATGACGCTCGCTTTCGTCTCGAGTAACTTTTTGATGCCTTCTAACGCTTGCTCGGCCTTGTTCTCTTGGAGGTAACCGACGACCGCGATAATCGTCACGACGAGCACGATGACGATCGTATCGATGTACTCCCCTAAAAAGCCGGTGACGACAGCGGCACCAAGCAAGACGAAGACCAGAATATCATTGAATTGACGCAAAAATTTTATGATTTCAGGTGTCTTCTCTTTCTCGGGCAGCACGTTTTTCCCGTACTGTTCCTGTCGACTTGACACTTCCCCTTTCGACAGACCGCTGGATGTGTCTGTCTCGAGCGAACTCTTTACCTCATCCGGTTCGAGTGCGTGCCAATTTTTTGTCTCCATCTGCATCTCTACTCCTCCTTGATCATTCCTAGTATGAAAAGTCGTTCCCCTTTCTCTTCCCACTCCGGACCGTACTGACACATCTGAGCTTGTTTTTTCGTAAATTTTACAGCCGATTCCGTTCACAATTTTCCAATTCTTGAGTTGGAAACGCTACCATATAAAAAGTCGTGTCAGATGGATGAAATGGCTTTACAGAACCGTTCGAATGGTTAACTATAGAGGAAATATACAACAGAGAGAAAGAGGTACACCGTATGGTCATTATTCAAGGGATCGCACTTTTACTGTTGATTCTTGCCTTATTCACGTTATTCAGTTACAAAGCCCCGTTTGGAATGAAAGCGATGGGCGCCTTGGCCGGCGCCGCCATCGCCAGTTTCTTGGTCGAGGCGTTCAACGCTTACGCCATCGGCGGTTTGCTCCCGCTCCCTTTATATGAGGAAGTCGGACAGGCGGCCGGTTCATTATCAGGTCCGGCCGCAGCGGCGCTCGTATCGATCGCACTCGGGATCAATCCGGTCTACGCGCTCATGCTCGGTCTATCGGTCGCCGGCTTCGGCATTCTTCCTGGCTTTTTCGCCGGATACATTCTTGCCCTTGTCGGTCGTAAACTAGACCGGCATTTACCGGCCGGTGTCGACATGATTTTCTACGTGATCGTCATGGCTCCGCTCGCTCGCCTTGTGGCGACAGGAGTCGATCCGCTCGTCTCGAACACATTGTCGCAAATCGGTGCGGTCATCGAACTTGCCGCGACGCAAAACCCCGTCGTGATGGGACTTGTCCTTGGTGGGATTGTCACAGTCGTCTCGACGTCGCCACTCAGCTCGATGGCACTCACCGCCATGCTCGGTTTGACGGGTGTGCCGATGGCCATCGCCGCCCTCGCGTTGACAGCGTCGATCTCGATGAACTTCTTGCTGTTCAAGCGTTTGAACATCGGGACGAAGAAAGATCAACTATCGGTCGCGATTGAACCGCTCACGCAAGCCGATCTCATCTCGGCGAACCCGATCCCAATCTACAGCGTCAACTTCGTCGGTGGCGCCATCGCCGGACTCATCGTCGCGATGACCGGCATGGTGAACGACGCGCCAGGTTCTGCTGCCGGGATTCCGGGATTGCTCGTCATGTACGGCTTCAATGATTGGCAGACCGTGACCGTGACGGCGCTCATCTTGTTCGGCGTCGGCATCGTGGCCGGACTCGTCGGCAGTAAACTGTTCAGTAATTTCCCTATCACTCGCCAAACCGAAAAAATGGCCGCTCCCGACGAAGAGGCCGCTTGATACAAAAGGTTCTCACTCCATCTCGAGTGAGAACCTTTTGTTATCGTTCTGCTTGCACCTCGGCGACCGTCTCTTCGACCGGTGTCCGATAGAGTGGAAAGAAATCAGATGGTCCGTAGCGGAGCAAATGGTCTTGATTCAACCGGTGGTAAACCGCCTCATCGAGCACGGACTGTCCGATATAGTATGTGAGCGGCTCATCCCCTGAGAAGCTCTGCTTAAAGTCATAGAGCGCATCTTCCCCGGTCGCTCCGCCACCGAGATGTACGTATGCTTTCTCTTTCTCGGCCGCGCGGCGGATCATCTCGCGGAACAAGAAATGGTTCGGTCGCAGCGCCAAGTAGTTCGCGTCCGAGCCTCCGAGATGATAATGCGCCCCATCGTCCCCGAACAACATGAACACGCCTGCCACGATGACGCCCTCATGGACAGCGAATAACAGCTCCGTTTCGCATGTATCGCTGTTCCACAGGTCCTCGAAGTATCGGTCCGAGAAATAGTACGCCTCGTTCGCTGCTCGACGGTCCATCGTCGCCCGATAAAGGCGGATGAATTCACATAGTTCATGGGTCTGCCCTTGTACCGCCGTCACTTGTTCACGGATAGCCCGCTTCACGTTTCGTTTCGTCATTTTACTGAAGCGTTGCTCAAGTTGGTCGAACGGGTCATCGAGCCGGACGTGCACCGTTTGACGAATCGGGACGGCTTGGCCAAAGGCACGCATCAAATCATGGTCGAAGCGGCAAGGATGATATCGAATCGTCTCAGTAACCGTGGCTTGATTCTCAGGACGTTTTAAAAAGAGACGTCTAGCCTCTGCGACGTCTTCGTTCGAAAAGTTGCCTTCACGGAACGGACCGCCATAGCCATACGCCGTCACGAGATCATCATGACGATGTGCAATTGGACGACGGATGTACGGATACAGCAAGATGCCGTCCTCTTTGGCCGCGATATACAACTCAGGCTGCTCGCCCGGTTCACAGTTGGCCAATACATAATCGTAATGATCGTACGAGTCACAACTGACCTCCCGTAACCAGTTCTCCCACGCCCATCGATTTTTCACAATCTGATTGAACATCATCCGTTCCCCTCTTCCTATAAGTCGTCATTGTTTGAAGTGTGACAGGACAGTCTGGAGTCGTTTCCTATGTCCTGTTCCCATTCAAAGCTGACTATTTGAAGGAGGGGAATAGCTTTTTGTTGTTAACAAACATGAAGCGAGTTTGTTCGTTCACAATAAAATCATAACGATTTCTTTGAGATTTTAAAAAGGACGACCTCGCCAATGGCATCAGGTCGTCCTTCATGATTATGACTTGAAGTCGAGTACACGTTGAAGCCGTGATGCTTCACGAGCCGTTTCGATGACTCTCGTCGTCAAGAGCGCTTCCCGAAGCGGCACGAGCGGATGACGTGTCATATAACTATCCGCCAGCGCCCGGTAGAAGGACAAATACTCACCTGCTTCGATGTCGATTGTCGCTTCAACGTCTGTGACGACCGTTCCACTCTCACGGTCGGGACATCGCACTTCCCCGTTCCGGAGACACGCCTCTTGCGGATCGAGTCCAAACTTCAAGAAACTGCCTTCCGTCCCGTGCACTTCGAACCGCGGCGCCTCGACGGCTATGAACGGGTTCGAACGCAGATATACCCGTTTTTCTCCATAATACAGGGTCAGATGGAAGCCGTCGTCAGACTGACCTCCTTCGCGTTGAATCATAACATCTGCCGACACTTTGTCAGGTGCACCGAACAAGACGAGCGCTTGATCGATCAAATGGCTACCGAGGTCAAACAATATCCCTGCTCCCGGCCCCGCATTCTCGCGCCACCGATCCCGGACGACCGGACGGAACCGGTCGAACCGTGACTCGATCACTTTCCAATCGCCGAGTCGTTTTTCCTCGAGCAGTCGTTTGACCGTCAAGAAGTCTCCGTCCGTCCGTCGATTATGGAAAACGTTGACGATTCCGGCACTGGCCTGTTCGCGTGCAATCAACGCCTCTCCTTCCTCTGTCGTCAAGAACGCAGGCTTCTCGACGAGAACATCCTTCCCTTCCTGTAAACAACGTTCCACCATGTCCTTATGTAAATGGGACGGCGTCGTGACGATGAACAAGGTCGCCTCAGTCGCGAGAGCCTCGTCTAGCGTTGCATATACCGCGACATCGCCAAGTACGGCTTGTACGTCCTCAGGTCTTGATGAGACGACACCGGCGATCTGGAAGTCATCCAGCTCCTGTAAAAATGGTAAATGAAATGTCGTCGCGGAAAAACCGAAGCCGACAAGAATCGTTTGAATCATACCGTTCTCCTCCTATCCATTCGCCTCTCAGTATATCAAAAAAAGGAGTCAATCGACCCCTTATGCACTGACACTCTCATCCATGCTGTATTCAAACGTGTTATACCCGTCCCGTGAGTCCACGAAGACGAAGCCAAACCGTGGATAATAACTGTTCAAGAAATCATTATCAGCCACACAATCAAGCCGGACCGGCTCCTGTGTGTCGGCTTCACGTAAGACGTGCTCCATCAGTTGTTGACCGACGCCTCGCCCTTTCAGCCGTTCACTGACAACGATTCGATGGATGTATTGACCGCGCTCGCCATCTTCCCATAAGCTATGGTCCCAGTCATCTGCCGGAAGTAAGGCGATCGAGGCCAATACCGATCCATCTTGCTCGTACACATATACATATCCCGAGGTGATGTCTGTCTGCACCCGGTCTATGAGGTCTTGCTCCAAATATTCCGCCCATTGATCGCTACCTTGTTGTTTTAGCGCTACGGCTCGTTGTTCGATTAGGTCCGCGATGTGTTTGGCATCGCGTTTCGTCGCGAGTCGAATCATAACGTCCTCCTTTGTATTACAGTATTTGAAATACAAATATAACGGACCGTTTCGACTCTTTTCAACCATCCTGCTCACATTACGTAAATGGGACGACCTCGCCGCCGTTCAATCGATAGCTGTACGTCATCGTCGCGTTCAGACTGTGCGACACCGAACAGTAGCGGTCGACGGACAACTCGATGGCGCGGCGGACCCGTTCTTCGGGCATATCCCCTTCGAGGACGTATAAGATGTGGATGGCCGTGAACTTCTTCGGATGTTCCGTCGCCCGGACCCCGTCGACTTCCATCTCGAACCGCTCGAGCGGCAACCGCATCTTATGAAGAATCGAGACGATATCGATCCCCGTACAAGCGGCCGTCGCCTGCAGGAGCATCTCGGTCGGACGCGGACCCGTATTGAGACCACCGACGTCTTCTCCGGCGTCAAGCGTCACATTATGACCCGAAGGCGTCGTCGTCTGAAACGCCATCCCTTGTTTCCAATTCACTTGTAAATGCATCTTTGTCTCCTCCTTATGTTTCGATAGCTTACTATTCCCTTGAATGATGTATTATTAATCTATGTAAAGAAATTGTCGTTAAGGAGTTGGTCGGTCATTATTAGTTGGGGGCTGTATATCGTCCTCGGTTTGAATTTATTGTTCGCGTTAGCCGTCATCTTTGCGGAGCGCCGCGATGTCGGGGCGACGTGGGCGTGGCTTCTCGTCTTGTTCTTCTTGCCAATTATCGGGTTCATCATCTATCTCTTCCTCGGCCGACAGTTGAAGAAGGACAACTTCTTTAATTTGAGCGTCGAAGAGCGCTCGTTCCATGCCCTTCAAGTCGACAGTCAAATCGAACAGATTCGCCGGAAAGAGACCGCCTTGGCTCAACCTGTGTTCGAAAAGTACGAGCAACTGCTCGAGATGAACTTACGTTCGTCGAAGTCACTCATCAGCGTCCATAACAAGTCTGCCATCATGCATGATGGCGAACAGAAGTTCAAAGCGCTCATGGACGATATCCGAAGCGCCGAGACCGAGATCAATATCCAGTATTACATCATTCAACGGGACGCGCTCGGCAAGGCGCTGATCCATGAACTGATTGAACGCGCCAAGGCGGGCGTCAAAGTCCGGCTGTTATATGATGCCGTTGGTTCGCGCAGCCTCCGTGACTCCGACTTTAAAGAGCTGATCGCCCACAACGGCGAGGTCCGCGTCTTCTTCCCGCCGACGCTCGGATTGATCAACTTCAAGTTAAACAACCGCAATCACCGCAAAGTCGTCATCATCGACGGCAAGATCGGTTATGTCGGTGGCTTCAACGTCGGAACCGAATACCTCGGTCTCGTCGAGAAGTTCGGATACTGGCGTGACACGCATCTCCGCGTCGAAGGGGACGTCGTCTACCATTTGCAACATCGATTCATTCTCGATTGGAACTATTCAGCCAGCAAACGTCATGACCCGGAGAACTCATTCTGTTTCGCACGCCACGACATCAAGGACAAGTCGCCGATGCAAATCGTGACGAGCGGACCGAACTCCGACACGGAACATTTGAAAAACATGATGATCAAGATGATCATGTCGGCGAAACATCGTGTCATCATCCAGACGCCTTATTTCATCCCGGACACGAGCTTCATGGACGCCTGTAAGATGGCACTTTTGTCCGGCGTCAAGATGGACATCATGATTCCAGGAAAGCCCGACCACCCGTTCGTCATGTGGGCGTCGCTATCGTTCCTCGGCGAATTGCTCGACTACGGGGCGAACGTCTATATGTACGGGCAAGGCTTCCTACACGCCAAGACGCTCGTCGTCGATGATGAGATTTCGACCGTCGGGACGACGAACTTGGATGCCCGCAGTTTCCGATTGAACTTTGAAGTGAACGCCGTCATTTATGATCAGCGGGTCGCGCTCGAACTCGCATCACTGTTCGAGTCAGACGTCGCCGTCAGCCGCAAATACACGGTCGACGACTATGCGGCCCGGAAATGGACCGTCCGGATGCGCGAAGGCGTGTCACGATTGCTCAGTCCAATCTTATAAGTTTTGATCACGCTAACTACCCCATCGTATCGGCCAAGTATGCCAACGCGATGGGGTATCTTTCTATTCGTAAGTCGAGAGCTATGTACTCACACCAAGCTGTGTCGATTTCTCGTCATATTCTAAAATTTGCTAGCATTTAAAAGAATACTCGCTAGTTTCTTCCCGAATTAGGGTATAAAGTATCAGTACGAACGTCCTACACTACCGCTTCGGCTAGGAAAGGAGGAAGTATGCGTTCACGCATATGTCATACAATGGCTGATCAAGAACGGACTCATCATGACACTCACACCACGAAACCCGATCCTTCCTCATGGGACCAGCTCCCGATCGGCCTGTTCGCATTCAATCGTGACGGGCAGATCGTCAGCTATAACGAATCATTCGTTCATTTACTCGGGATGCTTCCGACCTCGATTGTGATGTTCGAGCGATGTAGTTCTTCTTCGTTCGACTTCTCAGGCGCCATTCGGAACGTCTTGAACGGGGAGACGATTCGCATGGCCGGCTGGTATAAAGCACCAGAACGGCAGGCTCGCTTCATCCAAACGACGATGTCTCCGAGTTTTTCCGCGGACGGACAACTTGACGGCGGCGTCGGCATTTTAGAAGACGCGACCGAGCAACGTCGTTATGAAGAACGCATGGAACACCTGTCCTCGCTCGATCCGCTGACAGAGCTGTATAACCGGAAGAAAGTCGGGGACGTTCTCTCGTCGACGGCTCAGGAGACGGTCGACACAAGGGCGCCCGCCGCTGTCATCATGCTCGATATCGACTATTTCAAACTTGTCAACGATACGTTCGGCCATCCGACCGGAGACCTCGTCTTACGTTCGATTGCCCAACTACTCAGGCGCAACATCCGCAAGTCGGACTCGATCGGCCGCTGGGGTGGTGAGGAATTTTTAATCGTCGCCCCGCAGTCAACGCTTGCTGACGGTGTGCAACTCGCCGATAAGCTCCGACAAAAGATTAACGCCGAGCCGTTCGGTCCCGTCCCGCGCGTCACTTGTTCGTTCGGTGTCAGCGCCCTTGAAGATGGGAAGACGGTCGAACAGGCGCTTCAAGATGCCGATGAGGCACTGTATATTGCCAAGAACCGCGGCCGGAATCAAGTGTCGAGCAAGCGATAGTTTTGAAAAAGGATGCGTTCGTGCATCCTTTTTTTGTGGACAGACGATTCCGTCAAGTTGGCTTGCCTTTACAAACTTGAGGTAGATGATGCCAGAGCATTCAATCGGTCATCAGTCTGTGTAATGCAAAATAGGAGTGCAGAAGTGTGCAACGGAAACGTACACAACTCTGCACTCCTATTTTAGAAAAGAAAAAGGACTTGCCAGCAACCATAATCTCACCCTAACGTTTAAGTTGCGACACAAGAACGTTAGGAGATGGAAGGAATGCTAGCAATGTCCGATATCAATTGTATCAAATATCTGAGAAACCACAAATCACATTCGATCAATCGAATCGCTAAAAATCTAGACCTCAACTGGAGGACGGTAAAAAAATACGCGGATTCAGCTCAACTGCCGAGTGAAACCATTCGCCCCAAGAGAGGCATGATGTACGGAACGAAATGGGGCGAGATGGTCGAGGATTGGTTGACCGAGGATCAAATGCTTCAGAAAAAGTTAAGACGAACGAATAAAAAGCTTTATGAAACGCTGGTGGCGAACGGATTCGAGGGTTCTTACCGGACGGTCTGCAATTTCATCAAGAGCTGGCATATGACGAGCGAGGAGGAAAACGACACAAGGCAAGAACGATTGCAACACCCTCCGGGTGAGGCACAGGTAGATTTCGGGACGATGGAAGTCGTCAAAGATAGTCATGCGGTCGATGTAAAATGCCTCGTCATGAGCCTGCCCTTCAGTAACCGCACAGCAGCTGTCGCCCTGCCCGCAGAAAACCAAGAGTGCTTTTTGACGGGACTCAAAATGCTTTTTGAAGAAATCGGTGGTGTACCGCAACAGCTCAGAATCGATAATCTCCCCGCCGCAGTCATCCAACCACGAACGACAAAAGAAGAGGCGATCTATACAGATGCTTTCCTGCAGTTCATGGCACATTACGGCTTCCAAGTTCAAAGCTGTAATCCTTACAGAGGTAACGAGAAAGGAAGTGTCGAGAACAAGGTAGGATACGTTCGGTACAATTTTCTTGTCCCAGCCCCTGTCATGCATGATTACGATTCGACGAACCGGCAACTCGCAGCTTCCCTACGGGATGACATGGAGAGAGTGCATTACGAAAAGCATGTGCTGATCCGTGAGTTGTTCGAAGAAGAGCAGAGACATCTATTGCGATTGCCGCAAGAAGACTTCCCCGTCTTCAAAGAAGAACTGTTCAAGGTGAACAAGTACGGCGAAATAACGATCGATAAGACGAAAGTCTTGATCCCTTCAGGGGCTCGTCATGGGCAAGTACGCGCCATCTTAAGGTGGGATTCGATGAAGATTCTCTCACTTCACGGAGAAATCCTCTACGAAGAAAAACGTCCCTACATGATGACAAAGCGTGCGCTCCCATGGGAAAACATCATCAGCACTTGGCACAAGAAGCCGAGAAGCTTCGGGCACTCCCGTTATTCCGAATATCTGCCGGGTAGAATCAAAGAGTACCTGGGCGTACCCAACTTACTCGTTCGGCAGGAAAGACTGGCCTGGATCCGAGCCAAGCTCGCACTCTATCCAATCCTCGAGATCAATGAACGCCTATACGAGCTACTGAGCGAGGACGACGATCCAGCCGTGGTTGAGGACCATCCTTATGATGTGGATTGGAGCAAGTACGATAGCCTGAATCGGCCTTGGGGAGAAGGTGGTGCAGTATGAGCCTAAAAGAAATGTGCAAATCGCTCCGCCTTGCCTATGTCGCTGAAATCTATGAATCGATTCCAACGGAATCCCCTGAAAAGTTTCTCACGGAGCTTTTCTCGATGGAAATGCGCCTCCGCGAGGAAGCGAAAGCGCAACGGTTAATCAAAAAGGCAAAATTCATCAACAATAAGTCACTAGACGACTATCATTGGGGCAATCACATCTACTTCCCAAAGCATTTAGATAAGGACGAACTGACCTCACTGAATTTCGTCGAGCACTCACAGAACGTCGTTCTGACAGGGTCCCCGGGTACAGGAAAGACCCATTTGGCCATCGGGCTCGGGAGAGAAGCTTGTCACAAAGGTTATGAGGTGAGGTTCTTCCGGGTCTCTGAACTCGTCGAGCAACTTAACAAGGCCTGGCGGGATGGAAAACTAGGCAACTTCCATTCTCGTCTCGAGTCGGCAGATATGATTATTTTAGATGAGATGGGATATCTCCCTCTCACAAAAGAATCTGCGGAACTTCTGTTTCATCTCATCACCGACTGGTACGAGCGAAAGAGCCTGATCATCACATCCAACCTTGAGTTCAGCCAATGGAATCGCATCTTTGGCGACGCGCGCTTGACTGCGGCACTCGTCGATCGCGTCATCCATCACGCTCACATACTAAACTTTACAGGTGACAGTTATCGTGTCACGCATGCGTTGTCGAAACACTAAAACCCAGCTGGCAAAGTTCTGTACTTTTCGTTGCATTATTGTGCACATTTGTATTGCAAAATACAATCAGTCAGTGAAACATATTTGTGAAAAAAACAAAAAGGGATGATCGTCTGCCTCGAACAGATTCTCATCCCTTTTTCTAATTCGTATGTTAAAGCGTGATACGAACTCCTTCAACTCTTCTGCCATATGCGCAAGTGAGTTCGCAGATTGCGCAATCTCTTCCATCGAACCGAGTTGGTTCTCCGTCGTCGCCACTTGCTTCGAGGCTACCGAGTTCTCATTGGCGATAGGTCAACTTGCTTGCTGTCCTTGCACGGTCATCCCCCTTATCCATAAAAACGGACGCGATCTGCTCTGGCGGCGTCCGTTCATGCGCCGACGATGGCGTCGTGATTCCCTTTCGTCCACCCGTAGGCGACTTCGCGCAGAGCGAGTTCCCCGAACAAGCGCTCTTTCGCATCGATGACTTGCCCGTCACGTTGCTCATAGAACGTGCGGTAAGGGTTCAATTCGAGCGCCCAAATGATGAGCCCGTGATTCGACATCGCTTGAATCGCTTGCTCCAGCAATAGCGAACCAATCCCGTTACGCTGATGGTCCTCTAGAATGTAAATCGCATAAATCTCATTCGGATGGTCCGGATATTCGCCCGTCCGTTCTTCCCCGTAAAGAACGAACCCGACGATTTCCTCTTCGACGATGGCGACAAACCCTTCGACTTCTCGTTTCGCGAGGGCGCTGCGGACCTTTTCAGACCACTCGATTGCGTTCGAACCGAGCTTCAAGAGAAAGTCGGCCGGCACAATTCCCCGATAGGTTGTGCGCCATCCGTTCACCCTCACCCGCGCAATCCCGTAAGCGTCTTTTGGCTCGGCTTTCCGTATGAGCATCCGTACCCCCTCCTTAGCGTAAGTTTTACAAGTATTTTACCACAAATCACCCAATCGAAATCAGACTTCTTCCAGATTTGACTGACAATCATTTGACAAAAAACGACCGTAGGAAATCCTACGGTCGTACTGGTCAAGCGACGTTACGCGTTGTTGTAGCTTGCGTCTCCGTCAATGGTTTTTTCAAGAATGACAAGAGCAGTGCTCCAATCAAGGCTCCGGCAAGAATCGCGAGGGCGTAAAGACCCATGCTCATGACGACGTTTCCAGCTCCTTCAAGAAGTGGGAAGACGAAGACTCCACCGTGTGGCGCTGGCAATTGGATGGCGAAGAAGGCTGACAATCCACCTGCAATCGCAGATCCGAGAATCGCTGACGGCAATACCCGAATCGGGTCGGCCGCTGCAAAAGGGATGGCCGCTTCCGTGATGAACGAGGCACCCATGATATACGCTGTCTTCCCGGCTTCACGTTCTTGTTTCGAGAACTTTTGACGGGCGAACACAGTCGAAGCGAATGCGACGAGAAGCGGTGGTACCATCCCACCGGCCATGACAGCTGCCATGATTTCTTGGTTACCGGCAGTGAGTGCAGCTGTACCAAAGACGTAGGCTGTTTTGTTGATCGGACCACCCATATCGACGGCCATCATTCCACCGACGATAACACCGAGCAAGATGGCGTTGGCGCCGCTCAGGCTGTTCATGACATCCATCAACCATGTCATGAAGGCTGCGATCGGTTTATTGACAACGAGTAACATGATCATACCGGAAATAAATGACCCAAGTAACGGATAGAGTAATACCGGTTTAATTCCTTCAAGCGAGGCCGGTAGTTTAGAAAGTGCTTTAACCAAGAAGAGGACGACATATCCGGCAAGGAAACCAGCGATGAGTCCGCCGAGGAATCCGGCGCCACCTTGACTGGCTAATAAACCAGCGACAAGACCTGGTGCGAGACCTGGACGATCGGCGATTGACATCGCGATGAAACCGGCAAGAATCGGGACGAGGAAGCTAAAGGCTGCCCCACCGATTGTGTTGAGTTGTGCCGCAAATTCATTGAATGACGGGTCATCCGGGTTTGCCGAGTTGATGCCCCAGAAGAAGCTGATGGCGATCAAGAGACCACCAGCGACGACGAGTGGGAGCATCGCGGATACACCGCTCATCAAGTGCTTATAGATGCCTGTGCGCTGTTCTTTCGTCCCACCTGACGAACCGGTTCCGCGATACACCGGTGCGTCTTGTTTGACAGCCCGATTGATCAACTCTTCTGGCTTCCGGATGCCTTGGGCGACCGGGACTTCGATGACATGTTTTCCGGCGAACCGGTCCATCTCGACGGCTTTATCGGCCGCGACGATGATGGCAGTCGCTTTCGCGATATCGGCCGCTGTCAATTCGTTTTTGACACCGGTCGAACCGTTCGTCTCGACTTTGATGTCAACTCCCATAGCCTCTGCTTTTTGCTTCAAGCTATCGGCAGCCATGTACGTGTGCGCGATACCCGTTGGACAAGCCGTGACAGCAAGGATGTAAGGTGCGTCCGCTTGAACCGGTTTCGAAGCAACAGGAGCCGCCTCAGCCGCTTCTTTTTCTTCGATGGCCCGAATGACGTCATCTTCTGACGTGGCCGCATAGAGACGTTCTTGGAACGCTGGATCCATAAGGAAGACAGATAATTTCGAAAGTGTTTCCAAGTGTTCGTTATTGGCGTGTTCTCCGGCCGCTATCATGAAGAACAAGCGGCTGTCTTGGCCGTCGAGTGCTTCGTAATCGATGCCTTCCGAGCGTCCGAAGGCGATGGCCGGTTGTTTGACGGCCTTCGTCTTCGCGTGCGGGATGGCGATCCCTTCACCGAGTCCGGTCGTACTTTGTGCCTCACGCGCGAGGATGGCGTCGCGATAGCCGTTACGGTCCGATAGTTTGCCAGCGCGGTCGAGCACGTCGACGAGTTCTTCGATGACTTCGGCTTTCGAACGGCTGCGGAGATTCAGTTGAATCGTGTCCTTTTTAAGAAGGTCCGTGATGTTCATGTTGTTTCCTCCAATCGAGATAGTGGGGTGACGCTGACTTCGCCGACCAAGCGGTCCACGTCTTCTTTTGTGCACAGCCCGAACGTATATGCAGACGCGCTGCCGGTCGTGACCGCATAGCGGAACGCTTCGGTTGCGTCGTGGTCGAGAATGTTGGCGACGAATCCGGCGACGAGTGAATCACCTGCGCCGACCGAGTTGACGAGTTTGCCGCTCGGTGTGTTCGCCGTATAGGCGCCTGAACTGTTGACGAGCATCGCACCGTCACCGGCGAATGAGACGATGACGTTTTGAGCACCGCGTTCGACCAACTGCTCCGCATACGGGAGCGCCTGTTCGAACGTCTCGATGTCTGTATCGAACAGTTCACCGAGTTCATGGTGGTTCGGTTTAATCATGAGCGGTTTGAGCGCGAGCACTTCAAGCATCGCTTCTTTCGTCGTATCGACGACAAACTCGGCACCGTTCGCGCGGACCGTCTCGGCGAGCGTACGGTAGAGCGTATCCGGCAAGTTGCCCGGGATGCTTCCAGCGAGGACGACGATGTCGCCCGGTTGGACGTGATCGAATTGACGCGTCAATCGGTCAAGTTCCGTGTCCGAGATGACGGGACCGCTCGCGTTCAATTCCGTCTCTTCTTGCGCCCGGATTTTGACGTTGATCCGCGTTTGTCCGTCGACTTCGACGAAATCGGTTTGGACGCCTTTGTCCGTTAACGCCTTCTTGATGAAGTCTCCAGTCGTACCGCCGACGAATCCTAACGCGACCGTGTCGACATCGTATTCGCGTAAGACGAACGCGACGTTGATTCCTTTTCCGCCGGCACGCTGTGTCGTCTCTTGAATCCGATTGACTTCACCGAGGACGACTTCAGGGAGAGTGACGTAGTAATCGATTGAGGGGTTGAGGGTTAATGTGTAAATCATTGGGCGTTCACCACCTTTGTGATTGATTGGATTGAGCTGATGTATGGCGTGTCACCAAATGTGACGAGTGTGGCTGCCTCGAGTGATGCCACACGGCTGAACGAACGTTTCCCGAATTTTGAATCGTCCGCCAAGATATACGCCTTACGGGCCAAGTCGATCGCTGTCTTTTTGACGAGTGCCTCTTCCGGGTCCGGGGTCGTGTACCCGGCTTCTAAGTCGACGCCGTTAATTCCGAGAAAGGCGAGGTCGACCCGATAGTTCATCATGCTCTCACGAGCGTTATAACCGACGAGCGCTTGTGTCGAACGTTTCAACTCGCCGCCGATCACGAACGTTATAATATCGAGATCGAACAAGTCGTTGGCAATCGGTAAACTGTTCGTCACGACGATGACATCTTTTCCGTTTAAGAAAGGAACCATCGCTTGCGTCGTCGTCCCGGCATCGAGATAGACGGACATCCCGTCTTCGATGAATGTCGCGGCCTTCCGTGCGATCGCGACTTTTTCATCGATGTGTTGATCTCGTTTCTCCTCGAACGTCGGCTCTTCTTCGTAGCGGGCCACGAGCGTTGCACCGCCATGAACCCGTTCGAGATAACCTTCAGCTTCAAGGTCGGTCAAATCCCGGCGAATCGTCGACTCCGACGATGCCGTCAACTCGACCAATTCTTTCAATTTGACGATCTTTTGCTCCGACAGACGTTGCAAAATCAGTTGATGTCGTTGTTTCGTTAACATCGTATTCCCTCCGTAGCTCTAATATAAAGCGTTTTCATTTAAAAAACAATCATAAACATTCAAAAACATTCATCTTTTTTTACGTTGTCACAATTATAACATAAAAAACGGTCACTTAATGACCGTTTTTGGTGGTTCGTTATCGTTTCATCAACCAATCGTTCAATTGATGGATGAGTTCGGGATGGAGCGGTGCCTCGATGGCGTCCCGGTATTCCTTATGGAGCGTGAGGAGCGAGTGCGGGCTCGTCCGCTCGACGAGCAAGTGGTTCATGTCGTGAATGATGTGGCTGTCGACGTCCCCTTTCGTCCGAATCGAATGGACGTGCTCCGGTGGGACTTGGACGTCACGGTCGCCGGTGAGAGCGAGCACGGGAACACGCACATGTTCGAGCCGCTCCCGGACGTCATAGGATGAATGCTCGCGAATCCACTTGGCGTTGACGACTTGCCCGCGGTATTTGAACGCGGCGACGTTCGTCCGCAGTGACCGTTCGAGCAAATCGTCTTGGCGCTGGCGAATCTTCTTCGGGACGCCGGTCAATCGATAGAACACGCCCTTGAGTCCTTTCACCGAACCGACTTCAGTTGCGAGTGCGTCGGCTTGCAGCAAGAACATCTTCTTCGAGGAATCGTTGAATCCGGCGAGAAGGATCAGCCCGGCCGCATTCGTCTCGAGCTGAACAGCCGGGGCGATGACGGCCCCTTCGCTGTGGCCGAGCACATACATATCCCCTGCGTCCGGCTCCTGTTTGATGGCGTTGACGACGGTGATCGCATCTGTCACCAAATCGTGCAGCCCGACTTTATTGAAATCACCGTCCGATGCACCGATGCCTTGTTTGTCATAGCGGTAGACGTTGACACCCATCTCAAAGAGCGCCTCGGCCAGCTTTTTATATGTGCCGAATTGGGATGATCCCAAATTGCCGTCCCGGTCGCTCGGCCCGCTCCCGCTGAGCAGGACGACCGTCTTTCGGGGTTGTTCGTGGGTCAGCCATGTGCCAGCCAATTGTCCATAATTCGTTGTCACGTTCAGTTGTCGTTCCATTATATCGCCTCCCCTTTCATCATACCGGACATGATGTCGTGTATCGAGCAAAACAAAAGGTCGAGTTCGTCTGATGTTTCGACGTTTTGGAGCAAACTGTTAAACAGATGAATCTCTCGTAACAAACATGATTATACGAAAGGATAATTATTCCATTTGTCGAAAGGTCTGGTTATGATTGTGCGTCTAATTTACGTCACGTAGTAATCGTTTACTGGAACTTCAATTTCAATCAAGGAGAGGAATACAAGAATGCTAGAGAAAATAGTAAGACATAGTTGGAATGTCCTATCTGGTTTGTTCGTCTTGTTAAATTCGGTTGGGTTGACGATTGGCCGAGCCGTTTTTGCGGAAACGGATACCCCACATTATCGATGGTACTTTATGTTGTGGTTCGTATTATGGACAATCGGTTTCTTATTACAATTTAGAGAGCGGACGAAATGGATTGGTTTGTTGATTACGTTTATTCCAACGTTTTTTTATCTGCTTCTTGTACTGCGAGCGATGGAACTTATATCGTTTTAAATGCATCTGTTTAACCCATTATGGGATTTTGATTGATTTCGGCTTACACGAAAAGAAGTGGGCTGAGATGGCATCAAGTTTGTCGTCTGGTTCAACGCCATCGCATTATCCGTTATCCTCTTATTCATTGGACTCTCCCTCATTGCATGAAAAAGGCGGCCACTCGTTTGAGTGGCCGCCTTCCGTTGATTACACGCCTTCGTATGCAGCGTACATGATCTCTTTCAATTCTTCGACGAGCGGCATTTTCGGGTTGGCCGTCGTACATTGGTCTTCGAACGCGTCGACTGCCATCTTGTCGACTTTCGCGTCGAGGTCCGCTTTCTTGATTCCTTGGGCTTTGAACGAGAGCTTAATGTTCAAGCGCTGACCGAGCTCGATGATCGCTTGGATGAGCGACTCGACGCCTTCTTCCGTCGTGCTAGCTGGAAGTCCGAGGTAGCGCGCGATTTCAGCGTAACGCTCGTCGGCGATGAATGACTCATATTTCGGGAACGCCGCGAGTTTCGATGGGCGTGTCGCGTTATAGCGGATGACGTGCGGCATAAGGATCGCGTTCGTCCGTCCGTGTGGGACATGGAACTCGCCACCGATTTTGTGTGCGATCGAGTGGTTGATACCGAGGAACGCGTTCGCGAACGCCATACCAGCCATTGTCGATGCGTTGTGGACTTTCTGACGCGCTTCGGCGTCACTTCCGTTCTCATACGCTTTCGGGAGGTAATCGAAGATCATCTTCATCGAACGAAGCGCGAGTCCATCCGTATAGTCGTTTGCCATGACCGAAACGTACGCTTCGATGGCGTGTGTCAACACGTCCATACCTGTATCAGCCGTGATTGAAGCTGGGACCGTCATGACGAACTCAGGGTCGACGATGGCGACGTCCGGTGTGATCGCATAGTCAGCGATCGGGTATTTGACGTTGCGTTTCTTATCTGTGATGACCGTGAACGGTGTCACTTCAGAACCCGTACCTGATGTTGTCGGGATGGCGACGAACATCGACTTGTTGCCGAGTGTCGGGAACTTGTACGTCCGCTTGCGGATATCCATGAATTTTTGGCGAAGGTTCGAGAACTTCTCTTCTGGGCGTTCGTAGAAGAGCCACATGCCTTTCGCGGCATCCATCGGTGATCCACCACCGAGTGCGATAATCATGTCTGGTTGGAAGTGACGCATTGCTTCGGCACCACGCATGACCGTCTCGACCGATGGGTCTGGCTCGACTTGGTCGAAGATGCGGTACTCGACACCAGCCGGCAAGTTTTTGACGACTTTATCGGCAAATCCGAGTTTGACCATCATTTCATCTGTAACGATCATCGCCCGTTTTTTCGATGTGAGCGATTGAAGGTATTGGACCGAGTTTTTCTCAAAGTAAATCTTTTCAGGGACTTTAAACCATTGCATATTCACGCGACGTCTCGCCACCTTTTTCACGTTGAGTAGATGTTTCGCCGTCACGTTCTCAGAGACGGAGTTTTTACCGTACGACCCACAACCGAGTGTGAGTGATGGTGTCATTTCATTATAGAGGTCACCGATCCCGCCGTGTGCCGTTGGCGAGTTGACGATGATGCGGCAAGCTTTCATCCGGAGTCCGAATGCGAGGATGGCGTCGTCGTCTGTCGAGTGGATGGCTGCCGTATGACCGAGACCACCGATTTCAAGCATCTTCTCTGCGATGGCGAAACCTTCTTCACGCGATTGGACTTTGTAGGCTCCGAGTACTGGGCTAAGTTTCTCATGTGAGAGCAATTCTGTCGCGCCGACCGTCTCGAGTTCGGCAATCAAGATTTTCGTGTCGGCCGGAACGCTAATTCCAGCTTTCTCGGCGATCCAGGCTGCAGGCTTCCCGACGATTTCAGGGTTTACCGCACAAGAGTCTGTTTTAATGACGAGTGTCTCGAGTTTTGCTTTCTCTTCTGGTGAGCAGAAGTAGCAACCGAGCGCCGTCATTTCGGCTTTCACTTCTTCGTAAACTTCTTGGTCGACGATGATCGCTTGTTCAGATGCACAGATCATCCCGTTATCGAACGTTTTCGACAAGATGACGTCCGAGATGGCACGTTTTACTTTTGCTGTCTTGTCGATGTAGGCTGGAACGTTACCAGGACCGACACCGAGGGCCGGTTTACCAGTTGAATAGGCTGATTTGACCATCGCCGCACCGCCTGTTGCGAGGACCATGGCGACTCCTGGGTGGTTCATAAGTGCTTTCGTCGCGTCGAGTGACGGTTTTTCAACCCATTGGATCAAATGTTCCGGTGCGCCGGCTTCGATGGCTGCGTCACGAAGGATGCGGGCCGCTTCACTTGAACACTGTTGTGCCGACGGGTGGAAGCCGAAGATGATCGGGTTACGTGTTTTGATGGCGATGATTGCTTTGAACATCGTCGTTGATGTCGGGTTCGTGACCGGTGTTACCCCGGCGACGACGCCGACTGGTTCCGCGATGTACGTGATGCCGTTTTGCTCATCGTCTTCGATGACGCCGACCGTCTTCTCACCACGGAGTGAGTTATAAATATATTCTGTCGCAAAGATGTTTTTGATCATCTTATCTTCAAACACACCGCGACCAGTTTCTTCATATGCATGTTTCGCGAGTGCGACGTGTTGTTCGAGACCGGCTAGCGCCATCGCCTGAACAATCGCATCGATTTTCTCTTGATCAAACGTCATTAACGTGTCGAGCGCTGTATGTGCTCGTGTGACGAGCGTGTCGACCATCTGTTCTGCTGATGTTTCCACTACTGCTTTCTCTTTAACTGCCATGTTGGGTTCCTCCTCATGAATGAGAGCTTATACTGCTGACTTGATGGAGAGCACGGGTCGATCAGTGGTTTGATAAGAGTTTGTGCTTTCCTTCACATTCATAGAATACAACGTTTCCAACAATTTGTGCGTGACAACAATGTGAACTCTTTCACAATATTTTTTGAAGAATGAGGATAGGTCTTGCTTTTTGATAGGACGCTCAGTAAAATCGTATGCGTTTTCATGAAAAGATGAAGTCTAACAAATGTGAACGCTTACATATATTGTGGCGCCTGTTTGTCTGATGTGCTGTGCAATTTGTCACGCAACAAGGATTGTCGTCCACCCCGCCCTCGGTCGTGTATAATGAAGAAAGAACCTAATTAGGAAGTGACATGACTATGCCGAGACAAGACGCAGCCGATCAGTTCGTAAAACTGATCCCATTAATCCGCAGGAAGTTGTTACGCCGTTCCGACCTCCCGCAAATCCCAAACTTGAACTTTTCCCACTTTCATCTCCTCATGTTGATTGAGGATGAGGGCGCCGTGACGAACGGACACATCAGCGAGACGCTATCGATCGCCCCGCCAAACGTGACGCCGCTCATCACGAAGCTCGTCGATGAGGGCTACATCACCCGCGTGCCGGACGAGCGTGACCGCCGTGTCATCTGGAACCAGTTGACCGACAAAGGTGAGCTCGTTCTTCGCGAGCGGCGCGACTCGTTTCGACGCTTGTTCGAGGACCGCCTCGCTTTTTTAGACGAGGAAGAGACGGATCGATTGATTGACAGCCTGAAGACGTTGACGGAGATCGTCGAGAAGATGGATAAGAGCGAGGGATGATTTTTACTCGTCAACATCCACGTCTTCTTATATAATCGAGGATGAATCAATCGAACAATGGAAAGAGAGATGACATGTAATGGGTCGTAAATGGAACAACATTAAAGAGAAAAAGGCGTCAAAAGACGCCAATACGAGTCGCATTTATGCGAAGTTCGGCCGTGAAATCTACGTAGCCGCCCGCCAAGGGGAACCAGATCCAGAATCAAACCAAGCGCTCAAATTCGTCGTTGAACGGGCGAAGACGTACAACGTCCCACGCGCCATCATCGACCGCGCCATCGACAAGGCGAAAGGCGGCGACGAAGAGAACTTCGATGAACTCCGCTATGAAGGGTTTGGACCGAACGGCTCGATGCTCATCGTCGACACGCTCACGAACAACGTCAACCGGACGGCGTCTGAAGTCCGCGCCGCTTTCGGTAAAAACGGCGGCAACATGGGTGTCAGCGGATCGGTCGCTTACATGTTCGACGCGACGGCCGTCATCGGTGTCAGCGGCATGTCTGCTGACGACGTGCTCGAACTCATGATGGAGCACGATCTTGACTTTCGCGATGTCATCGAAGAAGATGAGACGATTATCGTTTATGCGGAACCAGAAGCGTTCCATGCCGTCCAGACTGCTTTCAAAGCTGCAGGCATCGAGACGTTTGAAGTCGCCGAGTTGACGATGTTGCCACAAAACGAGATCGCCCTCGACGACGAGTCGAAAGAACAGTTCGAAAAACTGCTCGACGTCCTCGAAGATCTTGAAGACGTGCGCCAGGTGTACCATAACGTTGAATGATCAATCGAGTAGGAGGGAGTGATTAACTCCCGACCTCTCACACCACCGTACGTACCGTTCGGTATACGGCGGTTCAATTAAGATGTATGACGCAAAGTTTCATAACGTGATACCAGACTTTTGAGCCCTCGGGAACTCCAGTAGGAGTTCCCGAGGGCTTTGTGCAGTATCGGACTTTTTGAAATCCGCCAGTAACCCTTCCGTGAGTTGCCCCATTCATGGGCCTTCCCTTTCGGGATGCCCAGTCCGGTGAGCTTTCTCACTTTTGTGATCGGCTTCTTCCAGCTCTTCCACACGCACATGCGTAGCCTTCTTCGAATCCACGACTCGAGGGTCTTGAACACACTCGGTGTGTCTGCCAACGCAAAGTATCCGCACCATCCCATCAGGTATTGGTTCAGCTTTTGGATACGGACCTCCATCGAGTACGGTCTCTTTCGCGATGTGATGTCGCGGATTTTATCTTTCATCCGGTTCACACTGGCTTTGGCAATCCGTACTTTCGGTTTTCTGTGCTTCGTGAAGCTGAACCCGAGGAACTTTCGTCTCCATGGGCGGTCTACGGCGGACTTGTTGCCGTTCACTTTCAGCTTCAGCTTCCCTTCGATATAGGAGGTCACCGACCTCATGACCCGATTTCCCGCTTTTGGTGTTTTCACATAGATGTTGCAGTCATCGGCGTAGCGGACGAACTGATGTCCACGCTTCTCGAGTTCCTTGTCCAGTTCGTCTAGGACGATGTTCGAGAGCAGTGGGCTGAGTGGGCCTCCTTGCGGAGTGCCTTCCTCGTTGTCCGTCACGACTCCGTTTATCATGATTCCGGTTTTCAGATACTTGTGGATGAGCTTGAGCAGACACTTGTCCTCGATTCGCTTCGCCAGAAGCCCCATGAGCTTGTCATGGTTCACCCGGTCGAAGAATTTCTCCAGGTCGATATCGACCACCCAGCGATTTCCCTCTGCGATGTACCCTTTTGCTTTCTTGACCGCCCCGTGGGCACTCCGATTCGGTCGGAATCCATAGCTGTGGTCAGAGAACGTGGGGTCGTAGATAGACGACAACACCTGGGCGATCGCCTGTTGAATGAAGCGATCCATCACGGTAGGGATGCCGAGCAGTCGCACACCGCCGTCAGGTTTCGGGATTTCGACCCTGCGGACCGGTTGCGGCTGGTAGGTTCCCGACAGAAGCTCCACCTTCATGGTGTCCCAGTGTTCGATGACATGCGCTCGCAGGTTTTGTACGGGCATTCCGTCGACACCGTGGCTTCCTTTGTTCCGAACCACTCGGTTCAGGGCACGTATTAAATTTTCCCGTGACAGAATCTGTTCCATTAACATTCGTTATGCCTCTTTCCGTGAACAACGCTTCTTCTTTATCCAGTCCCTGCTCCACCCTCTTGATGTCCCCAGTGGAATTCACCACGTCCTCCATTCAAGCAAGCCCTGACGGGTTGTCTGTGTTCATCACAGCGACTGCCTGCCAAGATGTTGTTCTCTCTTAATTGTTCGGCCCTTCCCACTCGTCTCGAGACAAGGTGGTACTATGGCCTCTGCTGACTTCTGATTGTTCAGCCGCCCATCCCTGGGCGGGTTACCAAGGGTACTTGGCGTTCCAATCAGAGCTCCCCGGGTAAGGACGCAATCTTTCCCTCCATCTATCTGCTCCATTTACTGCATGCGACCTTCGGCAGAAAGGGCTTTGCCTTGTTCAGCAGGCTCACCCAGTCGCACATAGCCTCGTATGAAGTTCGTGTACCTCAGACCGGAGGTTTGCCGCCCGCTTCCTTCAGATTCCACGTCGCCGTGGACACCCTTGCGCTTGGCTAACTGTTACTTCTGCCTTCACAGTTCGGGACTTGCACCCTATAGATTACGCCCATGCCGGGCACACTGAACGAGCGATAACTTTTCGGAGTTATCGCTTTTTTTGAACAATCGATTTGACAACCCGAAAAACGTATGTTAAATTTCAAAAGTCTTTATCATATTAAAGCGATAACAAGAGAAAGAGTTTTGAAAGAAAGGTGTTGGAAATAATGAATGCTGTCTTATTAGCTGTTATCGTATTATTCGCTCTTGCGATCAGTCGAGTTCACATCGTCTTATCGCTCATCCTTGCCGCGGTCGTCGGTGGTCTGGTCGGAGGTCTCGGGTTTAATGAGACGTTGACCGCCTTCAGTGACGGGCTCGGCGGAGGTGCGACAATCGCCCTCAGTTACGCGTTGCTCGGCGCATTTGCCGTCGGTCTATCAAAAACAGGGCTCCCAGACGTCCTGGCTGAAAAGTTAATCAGCATGTCAGGCCGCGACGTCACAGGCAAAAGTGTGACTCGGGTCAAGGCATTGTTGCTATCGTTCCTCTTATTACTAGCAATCAGTTCGCAGAACGCTTTACCGATTCACATCGCGTTCATCCCGATCGTCATCCCACCGCTCCTCGTGCTATTTAACGAGTTGAAGCTCGACCGCCGTCTTGTGGCGACGATTCTCACGTTCGGTCTCGTCACGCCGTACATGTTACTCCCGGTCGGATTCGGTGGCATTTACTTGAATGAGATTTTGCTGCCGAACATCGAGACAAACGGCTTGACTGTCGGTGATGTCAACATCGTCAGCATCATGGCCATCCCGGCGCTCGGGATGCTCGTCGGTCTCATCACGGCCTTCTTCCACTATCGGGAGCCGCGTTCGTATGAGACGGTCCACCTCGGACCAAGCGACTATGAGATCCGGACGTTGAGCCCGCTCAAGATTTGGCTCACGGCCGCCGTTATCCTCGTCGTACTCGTCGTACAGCTTCAGACCGAGTCGATGATCGCCTCGGCCGTCACAGGACTCATTCTGTTGACGTTACTTCGCCTCATCCCTTGGTCAGAGGCCGATGACATCTTCACGAGCGGCATGCGCATGATGGCCTTTATCGGCTTCGTCATGATTGCAGCAAGCGGTTTTGCCGCCGTCATCCGCGCGACCGGTGCCATCGAACCACTCGTCAGTGGTGCGAGCGGCATTATGGGTGATTCACAATTTGTCGCCGCACTCGTCATGCTCCTCGTCGGACTCGTGATCACGTTAGGAATCGGTTCGAGTTTCTCGACGATTCCAATCATCGCGGCCATCTTCGTCCCGCTTTGCATCCAATACGGTTTCTCGGTCGAGGCGACGATCGCCATCATCGGGACGGCCGGTGCACTCGGTGATGCTGGTAGCCCGGCAAGTGACTCGACACTCGGACCGACGAGCGGCTTGAACGCCGACGGTCAACACGACCACTTGCGTGAGACGGTGTGGCCGACGTTCCTCCACTACAACATTCCGCTCATCGTCTTCGGCTTAATCGCCGCCATGGTGTTGTAATCACTTCCGATTGCGCCGAGCGTAAATCGTGCCGAGCAAGACGAGCACGAGTAAAAACCAAACCCCGGTGTACATGAGGATTTCGATAATCATTTCTGACTCCTCCTAAATGTCCATGTAAAAAGGAGCGACGAATTCGTCGCTCCTTTTTATGATGAAGTTTTTAGCTCTTGTTGACAAGTGTTCAAGTATCCGTCGACGGTATCCGCGACCTCGCGACCTTCTCGGATTGCCCAAACAATCAAACTTTGTCCCCGTCTCGCATCCCCTGCAACAAACACACCCTCGACGTTCGACGTATAGTCATGGTTCGCCTCGATGCCGACTTTCCGGAGCTCTCGCTCCGGTCGTTCGAACCCGATGGCGACAAGGACGAGATCGGCTGGATACGTCTCGACCGACCCGTCGACGACGAAGAACGTCGCCTGTCCGTCGGGTTTGACGATTTTCTCCATCCGTTCCGTCTCAATCCCGACGAGACGGTCTCCATCTTTGATAACCCGGTTCGACCGAATCAAATACGTGCGCGGGTCGTGGTCGAAATGTTCAATCGCTTCCGCATAAGCGTAATCAGTCGACAACGTGTCCGGTTGAAGCGGCCATGGCCGCTCCGGCGCCCGGAACATGCCTTTCTCCGGGTGTTTCCCGAACTGCGTCACCGACTTGGCCCCTTGACGGATCGCCGTCGCCACGCAGTCCGCTCCCGTGTCCCCGCCACCGATGACGATGACGTCTTTCCCGTTCGCGTCGTATCGAGCGTCGAGCGATTTCCCGCCGAGCACCCGCGTCGATTCCGTCAAATAATCCATCGCCGGCTCGACGCCTGTGGCATCATCCCCATCGATGCCGAGCGTCCGTTGTTTTTGAGCCCCTGTCGCGAGAATGACGGCATCGTACGTGTGACGGAGTGACTCGATCGTCACATCGGTCCCGACGTTGACGCCCGTCTTGAAGCGAATCCCTTCTGCCTCGAGTAGCCGTACGCGACGACGGACGACGTCCTTCTCAAGCTTCATGTTCGGGATGCCATAGAACAACAGGCCGCCCGCCTCATCCGCTTTCTCATAAATTGTGACCGCATGGCCGAGCTGGTTCAATTGATCAGCCGCCGCGAGTCCGGCCGGCCCGCTGCCGATGATGGCAACACGGTGTCCGGTCCGTTTCTTGACATGACGTGGCTTGACCCAACCTTCCTCGAACGCGCGGTCGATGATCGTCCGTTCAATCGATTTGATCGCGACCGGATCCTCGCTGATGCCGAGCGTGCACGACCCTTCACACGGGGCCGGACAGACACGCCCCGTAAACTCTGGGAAGTTGTTCGTCTCCATCAATCGTTCGTAGGCCCGATACCAATCTTGATCCGAGACAAGCTTATTCCATTCGGGAATCAAGTTGTGGATTGGACAGCCGATCGTCTCTTGACCGATCATGTCCCCGACGTGACAGAACGGGGTGCCGCAATCCATGCAACGCTCGGCTTGTTTGACGATCGGTCCGTCTTCCATCCGTGAAGCGTATTCACTGTAATCCTGAATCCGTTCGAGGACGGAACGTTCTGGCAATGTCTCCCGTGGGATATCGATAAATTTATGTCTCATGCTCCCCCTCCTTCAGTCACGACGCGGAATAGTTCGAGGGCGCGGTCGGCGTCACTCAATTCCGGACGCGTCGCCTCGATGTGACGCATGACGTCAAGTACGTTCGCATAGTCACGCGGTACGACTTTGACGAAGCGTTTTCGTTCTTGCTCAAACGCCTCAAGTACGGCTCTCGCTTTCACACTGTCCGTATGGAACTGGTGCATCTCGAGCAACGCGTAAATCTGTTCGGCATCTTCATCGGTCAACTCTCGATCAATCGAGACGAGCTCTTCGTTGACAAGATATTCGTACGCCTGGTCCCCGTAAAGGTAGGCCACTCCGCCCGACATCCCGGCCCCAAAGTTACGACCGACCGTACCGAGGACGACGACCGTCCCACCGGTCATGTACTCACAGCCGTGATCGCCGACGCCTTCTGTCACAGCGACCGCACCCGAGTTACGGACGGCAAATCGTTCTCCGACATGACCGTTGAAGAACGCCATCCCGGACGTCGCCCCGTAGAGACAGACGTTCCCCGCGATGACTTGTTCGCTCTCTTCAAACGGGGCATGTTTCTCGGCGATGACGGCGAGTTTCCCACCGCTCAAGCCTTTCCCGACGTAATCGTTCGCGTCGCCGATGACTGAGATCGTGATCCCGCTCGGCAGGAACGCCCCTAAACTTTGGCCGGTCGATCCGCTGAGGCGAAGTGAAATCGTATCCTCGGCAAGACCGACGTTGCCATGCACTTTCGTCACTTCATGCCCGAGCATCGTCCCGACGGCGCGGTCCGTGTTGCGGACGCGGCCGACGAAGAACGTCGGTTGGAGCGACTTGATCGAGCGTGATACGGCCGGGATCAATTTTCGGTGGTCATACGACTGATAGGCCGGATGCGGCAACTCTTCTTTTTCCGGCAACGCTGTCGGAATCGATAGCATCGGTGCCAAATCAAGTGTTCTCGCTTTCGGATGTTCTTGTTTCCAGACGCTTTCCTCTAACAAGTCGGTCCGGCCGATGACGTCACGGAGCGATTTCGCGCCGAGCGAGGCTAAAATCTCTCGCACGTCTTCGGCGAGGAACGTCATCAAGTTGACGACGTGTTCGGGTTTGCCCATGAACTTTGCGCGCAAGGCCGGGTCTTGTGTGGCGACACCGACCGGACACGTGTCGAGGTGACACGCCCGCATCATGATACAACCGAGCACGACGAGCGGCGCCGTCGCGAACGCGTATTCTTCGGCGCCGAAGATGGCGGCGAGGACGATATCACGCCCGGTCATGAGCTTACCGTCGGTCTCGAGCGTGACGCGGCCCCGGAGTCCGTTCAACGCGAGCGTCTGATGCGTCTCGAGCAGACCGAGCTCCCACGGGAGTCCCGTATGCTTGATTGATGTCCGTGGTGACGCCCCGGTTCCTCCGTCATAGCCACTGATGACAATCGTGTCGGCGTTCGCTTTGGCGACACCGGCCGCGATCGTCCCGACGCCTGACTTCGAGACGAGTTTGACGCTGATTTTCGCGTTCGGGTTGACGTGCTTCAAGTCGAAGATCAGCTGAGCCAAATCTTCAATCGAATAGATGTCGTGGTGCGGCGGTGGCGAGATGAGTCCGACACCTGGGACTGAGCCGCGCACTTCGGCGACCCATGGATATACTTTGTTCCCTGGCAATTGTCCACCCTCACCCGGCTTCGCACCTTGCGCCATCTTGATTTGAATCTCATCGGCGTGATACAAATATTCGGCCGTCACACCGAAACGACCGCTCGCGACTTGCTTGATGCGACTGACGCGTTCACTGCCGTCCTCATCAGGGGTGAATCGATTCCGGTCCTCCCCGCCTTCCCCTGAGTTGCTCTTGCCGCCGATTTGGTTCATGGCGATGGCGAGCGTCTCGTGCGCCTCTTTCGACAAGGATCCGAACGACATCGCTCCCGTCTTGAAGCGGCTGACGATCGAAGTGACCGACTCGACTTCATCAATCGAAATCGCATCTTGTTGTTTGAACGCGAACAATTGACGTAAGAATTGGCCTGACGATTCGTGGAGTTTGACGTAGGCGTCATAATACCGGCGCTCGTTCTCACGGCAGGCCCGCTGGAGCAAATGAATCGTCTTCGGGTTAAAGGCGTGCTCTTCCCCATCAGCGCGCCATTGGAAGTCGGCTCCGGCCTCGAGCGGTCGTTCGCGCTTATAGGCAGATTCATGCTGCCGGCGCGACTCTTCTTCGAGTTCGGTGAAACCGACACCGGACAACTGTGATGTCGTCCCGCGGAAATGGCGTTCGATCAAGGCACGGTCAATCCCGACCGCCTCAAAGATTTGGGCCCCACGGTAACTTTGTACGGTCGAGATCCCCATCTTCGACATGATCTTGACGATGCCATCGACCGATGCCGTCTGATAGCGGCGAACGGCTTCTGTGAACGAGTATGGCAGTTGACCGGCCTCGACCGCCTCGGCAATCGTCGCATAGGCGAGATACGGATAGACGGCGTCAGCGCCGTACCCAATCAAGGCGGCCGCTTGGTGCACTTCACGCACTTCGCCACTCTCAGCGACGAGACTGCACGACGCGCGAAGGTTGACGCGAATCAAATGTTGGTGGACGGCGCTCAAGACGAGGAGCGACGGCATCGCCAACAGGTTTTCGTTCATGCTTCGGTCTGACAAGATGATGACTTCAGCACCGTCGCGGACGAGCCCTTCGACACGTTCGAACAACGTCTCAAGAGCAGCCTCGAGGTCGTGTTCGTATGTCGTCTCGACCCGTTCGACGCGAAGCGTCTCGTTCACTTGTTCGACCGCGGCCGCATCAAGGAACGGATGTTTGAGCCAGACGCGACGCGCATGACCGCGGCCGGTGTGGACCGGGTTTGCGAGTGGTCCGAGCCACGTGAACGTGGCCGTGACGATCTTCTCACGCAATGCATCGATTGGCGGGTTCGTGACTTGGGCGAAGTGCTGTTTGAAGTAATGGAACAATGAGCGTGGCCGTTCAGACAAGACCGCGACCGGTTGGTCATGACCCATCGAACCAATCGGGTCTTTCTTCTCAAGGATGAGTGGGACGAGATATTGTTCGATATCTTCTTTCGTGTAACCGAACGCCCGCTGTTTCCGGTGCAGGTCGGCGACGAACGGTTCTTCGACCGGAGACTCTTCAAGCTTAGTCATCTGCTTCAACCATTTACCGTACGGCTCGGCGCGCGCGATCGTCTGTTTGATTTCCGCGTCAGGGATGAGGCGTTTCGATTCTAAGTCGATCAATAGGAGCTGGCCTGGACGAAGTCGCTGTTTCGACTTCACGTTCTCGGCTTGTACGGGAATGACGCCGCTCTCAGACGACAAGATGAGTTCGCCATCAAGCGTCTCGATGTAACGCATCGGCCGCAGTCCGTTCCGATCTAAGATGGCGCCGATTTGACGGCCGTCCGTGAAGACGACACCAGTCGGTCCATCCCAAGGCTCCATGATCGATGAATGATATTGGTAGAAGTCTTTTTTGAACGGATCTATTTTCACTTCTGCGAACGGCTCAGGGATGAGCATCATCGCCGTATGAGCGATGGAACGACCGGTCCGTGTGAAGAACTCGAAGGCGTTATCGAGCATCGACGAATCGCTGCCCGTCTCTTGAAGGACTGGGAACAGCTGATTCACGTCCTCGAACAAATCGGTCGATGTCACGCCTTCGCGCGCTCGCATCGCGTCGATATTGCCGCGGAGTGTGTTAATTTCTCCGTTGTGCACAATCATGCGGTTCGGATGGGCCCGCTCCCATGATGGGAACGTGTTCGTCGAGAAGCGAGAATGGACGATACCGAACGTGCTCTTATAGGCCGGCGCCTGCAAATCGAGATAAAATCGCTCAATCTGTTCAGGCGTCAGCATCCCTTTATAGACGATCGTCTTCGTCGATAAACTCGGCATGTATAGATTCAAGTCTTCGGTCTTCTCAATCGTTCGTCTGAGTTGGTAGAGTGTCCGCTCGTTCGAGTCGTAGTCTGCGAATGGGCAAGAAACGAACCATTGATAAATCGTCGGCTGTGTCACCCGGGCGTGTTCCCCAATGGCCAAACTATCGACCGGGACCTCACGCCAGGCGATGGTCGCATAGTCAAACTCATCGGCAATCGCTTCCATCTGCCGTTGCTTTTCTTGCAGCCGTGATTCGTCAGGTTGGAAAAAGACCATCCCGACCGCGTAGCGACCTGGTGTCGGCAAATTCATCGTCTCGAGGAACAGTTCGTGCGGTAACTCGGTCATGATCCCCGCGCCGTCTCCGGCATCGATGACGCCTTGCCCGCCCCGGTGTTCCAGCTTACAGAGCATCGATAATGATTTACTGACAATGTCGTGTTTCTTCTCTCCGTTTAGGTTGACATATAGCCCAATGCCACATGCGTCTTTTTCGAATCGTGAATCGTACAAGCCTGTTCGCTTCATCGAATCAACCCCTCTCTCTCGATCTTGTTTCGTAAATTTTATTTTGTTCTAAATATTCTGATAAATCAAGGGGCTTGTATATCATTCTGCATAATTCACGTCCATCACCATATCGATGTAAGCGGATTCATTAGCGTTATCAAGCAATTTTTGAAAACATGTTATAATGCATAAAGAATAATTATCCATAAAATATATTGATATATAGGTTCATAAGAACTCAAATATTCTCGCAAAAAAAGCGGTAGTCTATTGAGCTACCGCTTCTGCTTTCGACCTTATTCAACCGTTTTTCGTGAGTGATGCAAGAATGCCCGTGGCTTTTTCCAAATGATCAAGCCGACATAGCCGAGGGTAAGCAAAATCAAGGCACTGACGAGGACGACATAAAGCGTCGCATTGTCGATTCTTGCGAAGATGGCGACGTAGGCCCAGACGAAGACGAGCGGATAGATGAAGTCACGATGCCACCACATGAAGACGAGTGCGAGGACAACACCGACCATGAGCATGAGCGACGTCCAAGCCAGTTCGTCGAGCCCGAGCAACGTGGTGACATTTTCTCGGTTCATGACGACGAACACGTTGACGATCGTCGCGACGGACACCCAGCCGATATAAATCGAGAACGGGAACCGGTCGAGCCAACTTGTCGACGTCCGGAAGGCGATGTAATAGAGCCAGGCGAGCGTCGCGAGAAATGCGATCATGACGACGAGCGAAGCGATGAACCACTCGTTCGTAAACGTGAGCAACCAGAGGCCGTTCAAGATACACGAGACAAGAAAGCCCGCTTTCATCCGATTCGCCTGCCGGTTCGCAACCGACCCTTTCTTCAGTTGCAAGACGAGCCAGACGGCGAGCGCGATATAAATCACGCCCCAAATCGAGAACGCGTAGCCGGCCGGTTTGAAGTAAATATCGATTCGGTCCGACACGGCCGCATTTTCACCGCTCGCGAAGTAGTTGATGACGACCGTCGCCAAAAACGCCAGCCAGTTGATTAAAGGCCATTTTGATAAGTCCATGAGTACGATCCTCCGAAGAAGACCTGACACCTCCTTTATTAGCATAGTTTTCTATACCCATGTGCCAACGCTCATACACATCTGGACTAGCTCTTGGAAGAATCGCTAATTACATAATAAAACGACCCCGGCCTAAACCGGAGTCGTGTCAAAGAAGCGGCAGTGTCACCGCATTCGGGATCGTCCACCTAAGTAGGTGGGCGACAACATCAATTGTTTAGAAGTCAATCTCGTCCGGGTCGGGACCGAGACGGTCATGTGTCGCCACGGCATCGATTTTCGCCAAGTCGTCCGCATCGAGCGCAAAGTCGAACACTTCGAAGTTCTCTTGAATGCGGTGCGGTGTGACGGATTTCGGAAGCGCGACATTCCCCGTGTCCAAATGCCAGCGAAGCACGACTTGCGCCGGCGTCTTACCGTGTTTCTCCGCGATCTCAGCGAAAGTCGGGATGTCGAGGAACTTGCCTTGCATGAGCGGACTCCATGCCTCGACTTGAATGCCCTCGTCTTGGCAATACTCGACGAGGTCCGGTTGCGGCAGTTGCGGGTGCAACTCGATTTGATTGATGAGGGGCGTCATGAGACCCGCTTCTTTCAACGTTTCGAGATGATGTTCTTTGAAGTTCGACACCCCGATCGCCTTGATTTTACCGGCCTCATAGAGGTCAATCAAATCTTTCCATGCCTCGACGAACCCGTCGACTGGCCAGTGGAGGAGGCAGAGGTCCAAATAGTCCGTATCGAGTCGAACGAGTGATTCGTCAAACGCTTCTTTCGTCAGGCGCTGGCGGATATCTTCGTTCCAAATCTTCGACGTCAAAAAGATATCTTCACGAGCGACGCCAGATGTTTGAATCCCTTTGGCGACGCCTTCTTCATTCTTATAAACGGCTGCCGTATCGATATGGCGATATCCGACTTTCAGTGCCTCGGCGACAGCCTGTGGCGCCTCCGTCTCGTTGTCGACTTGCCATACCCCAAAGCCGATCATTGGAATTTTGACACCGTTGCGTAACGTTGCGAGTTGCATACAATCATTCCCCTTTCAAAACTGTTCGAGGTGATTGTATCATACCCGTCATTCTATTTCGAAAAACTAAATCGTCAAATCTTTTCGGGTAAAACGTCCATAAGACAACAGTATTGCGACGATGAGAAGTCCCCCCAACCAGATGAAAGAACGAAACGCTGATTCCCCTTGGATTTGAGCGTTGGCGTCAAACAACGAGAAAATCGATAACGTATTCAACCAGTCGAGCTGGTCACTAAATCCCGAGAAGACGTTCGCCATCAAGAAGAGCGCGAAAATCCCACCTGTGACCATATATGACCGTGTGCAGTCGTCGAACAGGCTTGCGAGAACATAGGCGAGCGCACCGAGGACGACTAGAATCAGTCCTGCGTTCAACTGAAGCGTCCACAGTAAGCCGATGTCGATCTGTAAATCAAACAACACGTTGGCGAGCATCAGACTGAGCCCGTTCAACCCGACGAGCATACCACTCGCAATCACAAGCAACACCATACTAGCCGTCACGTAACCGCCACGTGAAATCGGTGCGGCCAAATAAAGCATGACCTCACCCGAATCGACCGGTTTAGCCATGAGCCGTGAGGCGAACGTGAGCGCGAACAGGATGGCCAATACGTAAAAGATGAGCCCATAGTAATTGCCCGCGAGCAGATTGATGACGTTGTCCATCGCCAAGTTCGGGTCGATTTTAAACACTTCTAGCAACTCGGGTGGCAACGAATCCAACTTTCCTTCAATCAGCCCCGTCTCTTGGATGGATGGGAACACCGCCGCCAAAAAGAACAAGTAGAGGCTCGTCCCGAGCGAGTACCCAAGAATCCAGCTACGATTTTGTTTAAACAGTGCCGAGATGAGAACCATTTATTTCGCCTCCCCATAATATTGCATGAACAGATGCTCGAGTTCGTCCGTGCCGCTCGACAACGATTGGACTTCGTGACGGGCGAGTCGATGAATCAAGTCGTTCAACTCTTCGACCGTCGATAAAGTGACGGTGACGACCACACCGTCACGCGAACCGACTTCTTCGCTCAACCGCATTGCTGCCGCCTCGTCCTTCAATTCGATCCGATACGTCTTCTGACTATGCCGTTTTAACTCGGTCATCTCCGCTTCGATGATCATCCGACCATCACGGATGAGTGCGGCCCGGTCACACGTCTTCTCCATCTCCGGGAAGTGGTGGGAACTCATCAAGACCGCCTTACCCGCTGTTTTCTCAGCGATAACCCAATCGACGAGCCGTTCCTGCATGAGCGGGTCGAGCCCGCTCGTCGGTTCATCGAGAATATAAACCGGCACATCTTTCATTAAGCAGGTGACGATGGCAAGTTTTTGTTTCATTCCTTTCGACATCTTGCGCACTTTGAGTGACGTATCGAAAGCGAACACGTCACGCAACGTCCGTTCGCGCTCCGCGCTCGTCACATGAAGTTTCCGAGTCAGTCGGATGACATCCTCCCCAGTCATGTCCTGTGGATAATTGATTTCGCCAGGCAAATAGCCGACAAGCGCCTTCACCGTCTCACTCTCGTTCCAGCAATCATGTCCCATGACGGTGGCGACACCAGATTCAGCGTGGAGCAACCCCATCAAGTGACGAATCGTCGTCGATTTCCCCGCCCCGTTCGGTCCGATAAATCCGAACACGGTTCCCGGCTCGACCGTGAACGACACGTCGAAGATGCCGTGTGACGCATCGAAACGCTTCGTCAGTCCTTTAATTTGAATCACCGCACTCACTCCTTAGTTTTGAAATTTATTATATATATGATTACAAAACTAGTATATCACGTTATTTTTTGAAATGGAAATGGTATATTGATTACAAAACATTAGAGAAGCGAGGGTCATCATGGATGGATTCACAAAACGAACTGAAACGAAACGACGAGCAATCTTAGACGCCGCCTTTCGGCTAATGAACGAGAAGCAGTCCCGTTTCACGGTGAGTGAGCTTGCTCGCGCCGCCTCGGTCTCACCGGTATCGATTTATAATTACTTCGGCTCCAAAGAACAAGTGATTGTCGCCGTCTTGACCGAAATGACGGAGGAACAGATGGGATGGATCGAGTCACAAATCGCTGACACCGTCCCGTTCGATCAATTGCTGATCGAGATTTTGTCTCGTAAAATCGAGACGGCCGGGCTGTTCGACGAGACGATCACTTCGATGATTCAAGCGGACGCCTCGTGGCAACAGTTGGCAGGACGAGGCTACGCCGCATTCCGGCAATTGATTGAGTACGGGAAGACGAGCGGGGCCATCGACCCGGAGCTGTCGACCGATTCGTACTTACGCTACGTCCAACTTGTGCAACAGGCGATTTTGTCCGACCCGTCCTTCCCGTCAGGTGACATGAGCTCGTTGATGCAAGACTATTTTCATTTCTTCTTGAACGGAATCATGAGCCGTTGACGACAAACAAGCGACCACCGAAGAGGATGGTCGCTTGTTTTCTCATGTCAGATAGATGAAATCTTCAATCGGATAAAGCGACATATCGAGCTCGCAGTCCCCTGTCAGAACGAGATCGGCGAGCACTTTCCCGATGAACGGGCCGACCGTCAAACCGGACGAGCCGAGACCGTTCGCGACGAGCAACTGCTCCGCTCCCGGTACGCGACCTAGAATTGGAATCGAGTTCGGCGTGACCGGACGGAAGCCGACACGCGTCTCAATCAGTTCGGCCTCAGCTAGTCCTGGGGCCGATTCTAGCCCTTTCGAAAGCACTTCATGAATCCCGATCGCCGTCGGTCGTGCGTCGAACGCCTTGTCCCGTTCGTGCGTCGAGCCGATGACGATTCGTCCTTCTTCAAATCCGAGCAAATAGCGACGCCGCGGCGGCATGACGACCGGCCAGTCGGACGCGTCCGTATCAGGCAGCTGTACGTGAACGATTTGTGCCTTCTCCCCAGCGACACGGGCCGTATACCCGATCGGTTCCATCAACTCGGGCAACCACGCCCCGCAGGCGAGTACGATTTCATCCGCCTCAAAGCGGATACCATCACATTCGACATGATAGCCGTCCGCTTCAACGAGCACGGCCGAACCGTCAACCAAGGTCACGCCGCGTTTTACGGCGATCCGTTCGAGCGCCGCTCTTAACTTCTCCCCATCGACGCGTGCCCCTCCTTCGACGAGAAGGGCGTCATATTCGTCCGAGAGCGGCGGGAACAGCGCTCTCGCTTCTTCTGCCGTCATCCGGGTCAAATCGCCGATTTCCGGGGCTTCTTCACGGCGTAGCGCCGTCCGCTCTTGCATCTCGTTCAATTTTTTGTCTTCGTGCAAGGCGAGCGTCCCGACGCGTTTATAGCCGGTCTCCGTCTCTCCTTCTCGCTTCAAATCGTCCACGACGGTCGCGTAGTAGTGAGCGCCCCCTTTGGCGAGCGCGTACCACGCCTTGTTCCGGCGCTGGGCGATCCACGGGCAGACGATGCCTGCTGCCGCGTCGGTCGCACGGCCCTTCTCTTTCCGGTCGATGACGGTGACGTCGGCCTTCCCGGCCAGATGGTACGCGGTCGAGATGCCGACGATTCCTGATCCAATCACAATCACTTTTTTCATAACAGTAGCGCCATCATCGGTTTGATGACGGCTTCACATCCTTTCCTTTCATAAAAAATCACCGGCCCAAAGGCCGATGATCAGTCGCGCATGGCGAGGCGATACAGTAAATCAAGAATTTCAATATAGAGCCAGATGAGCGTCACAATCAACCCGAACGCCGCGACCCATTCGAGCTCTTTCGGAGCCCGGCTCTCGACTTGACGAGCGATATAGTCGAAATCAAGCACGAGCGCGAGTGAGGCGATGATGACAATTACAAATTGCACGCCGATGGCAAGCGGTGACGAGCCCGTCATGAACGGGAGTCCTGAACCAAAGAAGCTCATCCCAATTTGAACGAGATAAAGCAACATGACCGTAAAGATCGCGGCCGTGACACCGGCGCGGAACTTTTGCGTCACTTTGACGAGACCCGTCGAGTAGACGAACCACATGGCGAACGCGACGATGAACGTCGTCAAGACGGCACGGCCGACGATGCCCGGAAGCATCGCTTCGAAGAAGTACGAGATCAACCCGACGAACACCCCTTCGACAATACCATACAATGGCGCGACGACAGGTGCCGTTCTCGGTTTGAACGTGATGACGAGTGCTAAGACCAAGCCGAGGATGAGCGAGCCGATCATGAGCGGGAACAATAACGCCTCCCCGATTGTCGGCACGAGCATCCACGTCGTCCCGGCGGCTGCCGTGACGAGCAAGAGCAGCGTGAACACTTTCGACCACGTACCGGCTTTCGTCATCGGCGTGGTGCTATAAGCTGTTGTCTCCATTGATTTACGGAGAACTGGATTCGATTTAAGTCTCAACTGTCGTTAACCCCTTTATTCTATTTTCAGTTCTTGGCCATGACTTTAATGAATTCCCGCATATAGTCAGGCAGGTCAGGCGGACGGCGGCTCGAGACGATATGACCGTCGACGACGACCGGCTCATCGTGCCAAATCGCACCCGCGTTTTCCATATCATCTTTAATACCCGGTGTGCTCGTGACGTTGACACCATCAAGAATCTTCGCTGAAATCAATACCCAGCCAGCGTGACAGATTTGACCGATTGGCCGTTTCTCGTCATGCATATAGCGGACGAACCCTTTCACTGAATCGAAGCGGCGCAACAAGTCGGGTGACCAGCCACCTGGGACGAGGATAGCGTCGTATGATGAGATGTCGACGTCATCGAACGCGATGTCCGATTTGGCTGGAACGCCGTACTTACCGATATAGGCGTGATCCGCCTTCTCGCCGGCGAGGATGACGTTTGCGCCTTCCTCGCGTAACCGATGGACCGGATACCATAATTCTAAGTCTTCAAAGTCGTCACTGAGGATTTGCAAAATATTTTTACCTTGTAATTGCATCGAATCCCTCCCTTTATTTGTCTTTCACAAGTATACCCCATAAGCCACGTGGCGAAAACAGGGACGATTAATGAAACGCACGTCGCTTAACTTGAATCAATTTGCTTGTGTCACGGTCACAATCACATTTCCAGCCTTTCCTCCGGCATCAACGTAACGGTGCGCCGCGACGATGTCCTCGAGCGGATAAACCGAATCGATGACGGCCTTTACTCGGCCGGCTTCAAACAGATCGTTCAGGAAAGTCAAATCCTCTTTCCGTTCACTCGCAGGTCCTTGTCCGGCGACAGAACTGAATTTCCCGTGTTCGGCGACATGCTTCCGGGCCACCGCTTATCGATTTTCCCGGCCGCATCGAACACGGCGTCGTATGTGGTCAGTTTCTTATCATAGCCTGCTTTCGTGTAATCGACCACGACGTCTGCGCCAAGACTTCTGACGAGTTCGAAGTTCCGCTCTCGACAGACTGCCGTTACGTGAGCCCGTAATAGTTCGAGATTTAAACGGCCATCGAACCGACTGCTCCGGCAGCCCCGTAAATCAATACGGTCTTCGCTTGTTCGATGTTCACTTTACGCAAAAAGTGAAGAGTCGTCGTCCCTCCGAACGGAAAGCTGGCTGCTTCGATAAAACTAGCGTTGTTCGGCATGCGTTCAATACATTTACTCGCTTTGACACACGCATATTCAGCGTAGCCGCCGAAACGCATCCCGGTCAGCGCATAGACGCGGTCGCCGACCTTGAAGTCTTCAACGCGGCTACCCCCGTCTCGACGATCTCCCCTACCAAGACGACACCGAGAATCGGTTGGCGCGGTGCCTTGAAACCGACGACGATTCGCATCGGTAGCTTACCTAGAGCCGGTACATCAAGAGCCCGTAATCGTCGGTCGCCGGAATGGACGGAAGAGGTGTGAACTTTGATCAACAACTCATCCGATTTTGGCACAGGCTTGTCGACCTCTCGGAGCTGTAACACATCAGGTGGCCCATATGCGGTACAAAACACTGCTTTCATCGTAACCCTCCTCTTAAGACGTGCAGTAGTTACTAATGAATTCACCGTCTCAATAAAATAAAACTAGATGGAAAAGTCATCTGGTTCCTGGAATGAGTTTTTCATCAAACAAGCTGAGGAATAAGAATGACCGCCAACAGAAAAACGGAAGTGATTTTTACTTTGTTACGATTCAATGCGAAAGGAAGCAGAAATAACCCAAGAAAAGTAATGGCAAGGGCGATAAGTCCATGGATGAAGTACCCTTCAGTGGATGCGATTGGGATGCTGATCACATGAATGGTTGGATTTAAGAAAAAGCCCATCGTTTCAAAAACAAGATTTCCGATTAGGCCAAGGCTCAGTAAGCATACGGATAATAAGAAAATTAATGATTGCTTCTTCACGATAATCCTCCTTTTGAACGTACATCAATCAACATGACAAGGTAGACTCGTTTGTCTTCTTCATTATAAACAATCACATATTATTTATGGAAAAAATTTCAACCAATTCGGTTACAATGAGATTGATTCTAATCAATTTATTGAAAGAACTTCCATACGAAGGAGGCTCACTATGAAGACGTGCTACTATCTTGGATGGTTCAACGATTTTTTCCCAACTCATTTGGCAGATGCCTTATCACGAGACGTGACAAATCGGCAGTCCCTCGTAATGATCAGCTCGGACCCTGCCTCAACTGCGGAAAATGGTGTTATCGAGCTATCGTGGTTACAGGAAGCCGGCATCTTGTTCAACGACTATCACGTAATCAATTATGAAACGGACCGAACTAATGCAAAACATTTTCTTAAAGTAGCTTCGATGATCTTCTTGTTAGGTGGGGACACCGTCAAGCAAAATCAGTTCATACATGAATATGACCTAATCCAATCGATTCAACAAAGCGAGGCCATCGTCATAGGCGCTAGTGCAGGCGCAATCAATATGTCTTTGTCTTGGTTATGCTCGCCATTCATGGGTTATGAGGTTTCAACCCCAACGATTTTCCAGGGCGTGGCCCTCAACGATTTTTCGGTGCTCTCCCACTTCGATCTCGAACATCACATGCACATCGTCAAGCAAGAGCTCGCCCTCTTATCCGAAGAATTACCATTCTATTTGTCGAACAAAGATTGTGCACTTCGTGTTCAAGGTGATCAAGTCGATATCTTCGGAGACGTTTATTTGTACGCGAATCGAAACATAACGAAGCTACCTGAGACCACATCTTTCCATACAGATTAGTCCCTCCCATTACGATATGGTTTCATGTTAAAACCGAGATAATTATCGCTTGCAAAATCTGTATGTAGAAATCGAAACGTTATGTCGTCAATATATTGTGTTATAATGAGTGCGTCTTTTTGTAAATTTTTGAACGAGAAAGGGGACTTCCCACATGAAACAATACCATGATTTATGCACCCATATCCTCGAGAACGGGGTCGTCAAAGAAGACCGCACCGGGACCGGGACGACGAGCGTGTTCGGCTACCAGATGCGTTTCAACCTTCAGGACGGGTTCCCCCTGATCACGACGAAGAAATTACATACGCGCTCCATCATCCATGAACTACTCTGGTTCATCACCGGTGACACGAACGTCAAATACCTTCAAGACAACGGGGTTCGTATTTGGAACGAGTGGGCCGATGAGGACGGTAATCTCGGTCCTGTCTACGGGGCGCAGTGGCGCTCGTTTCCGAAACCAGACGGCACGACTGTCGACCAGCTCACGCAAGTAATCGAGCAAATCAAAACGAACCCTGACTCGCGCCGACTCATCGTCTCGGCCTGGAATCCAGGGCAACTTGAAGACATGGCGTTGCCGCCGTGCCATCTCATGTTCCAGTTTTACGTCGCGGACGGCAAATTGTCGTGCCAGCTCTATCAACGAAGCGCTGACACGTTCCTCGGTGTCCCGTTCAATATCGCGTCTTACGCTTTGCTCACGCATATGGTCGCCCATGTGACCGGGCTTGAAGTCGGAGACTTCGTCCATACGCTCGGCGACGCCCACATTTACCATAACCACCTCGAACAAGTGAAGCTGCAATTGACGCGTGAGACCCGACCGCTCCCGACATTGAACATCCTGCGTGACGTGTCATCCATCGAGGACTTCCGGTTTGAAGACTTCGAGATTGTCGGCTATGACCCTCATCCACACATTAAAGGAGAAGTGAGCGTATGATCACCCATGTCGTCGCCATCGGGAGCAATCGGGAAATCGGGAAAGATAACGCCTTGTTGTGGCGCCTGCCCGATGACTTGAAACAGTTCAAAGCTGTCACGACGGGTCAAACGGTCGTCATGGGACGAAAGACGTTTGAATCGATTGGTCGGCCGCTGCCGAACCGACGCAATATCGTCGTCACGTCGGACCGCACCTTCTCGGCTGAAGGTGTCGATGTGTGGCACGACCTCGAGTCGCTTAAAGACGAGACGACAGACCTTTATATCATCGGTGGCGCGACGCTCTATGAGCAGACGCTTTCGATAACGGACCGGTTCTTCGTCACCGAGGTCGATGGCACGTTCGAGGCGGACACGTTTTATCCGTCCCTTCCGGACGGTCTTATCGTGACGAACGAACAGTTTCATCCGGCCGACGAACGGCATGCCTATAGCTTCACATTCCGTCAATATGACAAAAGGGACATCGACTGAGTCGACGTCCTTTTTTTAATCGGGTAATTTTTCGAGCCATTGCTCGATTTTTTCAGTGATGGTATCCTGATGGTCCTGCTCGGCCAAGTCGTCATACAGCGCCCCGAGCTCGAGCGCGGTTCGTTTCGATACAGCCAAGATGTGGCTGTACTTGCCACGTTGCTCTTTGACAGCTGACAAGGTCCCTCTCGTCTCGTTCGTGCCCGAGTCATCGAGAATAAACATTTCCATATGATCGTTACAGGCGTAACGGTCGTATGGGCGATAGATGACCTCGTAGCGACGATGCTGCTTCGGCAAGCGCTCAGCGAGCAAAGCGTACTTCTCAGGACTCATCGTCACGTAAGCGAGCCGTTTCTCCTCGCGGACGGCTGACGAGTAGCGGATGATTCGATTGCGTCCATCGCGCTTCGCCTTGTAGAGCGCCTCATCGGCATAAGCACACCACTCGCCGAGCGTCATACCGGTCTGACAGACCCGTGTATAGCCGATCGATACGGTGACGTGATGTTCATATGTAAATGTCATCTCCTCGATGCGCCTACGGACCCGTTCAAGCACCGCATCGACGACGTGACGCTCGGACACGTTTAGGATGATGAGAAATTCTTCCCCGCCATAACGAATCAATTCGTCACTCGAGCGGATGGCGAGACGGACTTCCTCGGCGACGCGATGCAACACCTCGTCCCCGTAAGCATGACCGAACGTATCGTTCAACTGTTTGAAATGATCGATGTCGAGCAGGGCGAGCGTGAAGCTCTCACCGGAGCGCTCAAGTCGGGACATGAAACGACTAAACGTCGCTTTCAAATATTTTCGGTTGAACGCGCCTGTCAATTCATCGACGAGGAGCGCGTTCGAGACGAGACGAGCCTTCTCGATATGATGTCCGAGACGAACGAGTCGTTCTTCCATCGGTACCCATTCCTCCCAATAGTCATCGAAGCCGTAAGAATAGGCGGCGAGGCGATAATGTTCATTCGTGCCGATCACGATGAGCGGGACATACAGCTTCTTCATCTTGCTGACGAACGATTGAATCGACCGCTCCGGGAAGCGGGCCCACAACTCGACGTCCATGATGATGGCTTTCGGGACATCTTCATAGTCATATTCGACGGCCTCTTCTAACGTCTGCAAGAAGACAGGACGCGCCCCGAGCTTTTCGACGCGCGGTTTATACCGGCTATACGTCGAAAAACTGTTGGCTAAAATAAGTACGAGATCCTCGTCTTCCTGCTCGATGCCTAAGACGGTATGGATATAACGTTTCACTGGGGCAATCAAAGCCATCGCCTCCGCTTGCGTCAAGACCGGTGGCAATTCACGAACATCAGACTCGACACGACTGAAAATCTCAAGCAAGTGCATCAAGCGGCGACGCTTCACTTCTTGCTTCATCCAATCTAATAAAAACTCGATCTCTGTTGTTTGGATCTGTCTCGCGCTCGTGATTTGCGTCAAAATAGTATGTATACGATCTGTGAGTTGCTGCTGCTTCATTCCCGACCCCCCCAGTTTCGTTCTCCCCGATATGTTCTTCTGTCTATGATTATGCGACTTTATCCACGAAAATACAACTATTTACTTATTTTCTGCCCATTGTTTGACAGTAAGATAGTGCTTATGACCCATTACATTATGAAAAAGAGCGGTCATCGACCGCTCTTTTCTTATTTTCCAACTTTTAGGTTAGGAGATGTCATCTCTTCTGGACGAATCCATTCGTCAAACTGCTCTTCTGTCAATAGTCCTGTCTCTAGCGCCGCTTCTTTTAAAGAAGTCCCATTCTTATGTGCTAGTTTTGCGATTTTAGCCGCATTCTCGTAGCCGATATGCGGGTTGAGCGCTGTCACGAGCATGAGCGAACGATCGACGTTGTGCGCGATGACGTCCAAGTCTGGTTCGATGCCGACGGCGCAATGCACGTCGAACGAATGAAGACTGTCCGTCAACAGGCGGCACGTCTGGAGGAAGTTGTACATGATGACCGGTTTGAACACGTTCAACTCGAAGTTTCCTTGGCTCGCCCCGAATCCAATCGTCGCATCATTGCCGAGCACTTGAGCCGCGACCATCGTCAACGCCTCACTCTGAGTCGGGTTGACTTTACCAGGCATGATCGAGCTGCCCGGTTCGTTCTCCGGAATCAAGATTTCACCGATACCGGCACGCGGGCCAGAAGCGAGCCAACGGACGTCGTTGGCAATCTTCATCGCATCCATGGCGAGCGCTTTCAAGGCACCGTGTGTGAACACGAGCTGATCGTGGCTCGTGAGCGCATGGAACTTGTTGACGGCCGTGATAAAGCGTTTTCCGGTCTCTTGCGAGATCTTCTCGGCCACGACTTCTCCGAACCGTGGATGAGCATTGATCCCCGTCCCGACTGCCGTCCCGCCGAGGGCGAGCTCTGTCAACGGTTCGAGCGTACGCTCAATCATCTGTTTCGACAGCTCGAGCATCCGGACCCAACCACTGATCTCTTGACCGAGCGTGACTGGCGTCGCGTCTTGCAAGTGCGTTCGACCGATCTTGACGATGTCCATGAATGACTCGGCCTTCTTCGCGAGCGTCGCGTGGAGCGCCTCGATTGACGGCAACACATGGTCCTCAACCGCGAGGATGGCGGCGATGTGCATCGCCGTCGGATATGTGTCGTTCGAGCTCTGCGACTTGTTGACGTCGTCGTTCGGATGAATCGTGAGCGTTTGACCACGCTCTTTCAACTTATCATTCGCCAAATGGGCGATGACTTCGTTGACGTTCATGTTCGACTGTGTACCTGAACCCGTTTGCCAGACGACGAGTGGAAACTCGGCGTCATGTTTCCCGGCGACGATTTCATCGGCGACTTCGGCGATGACGTCGGCTTTCGCTTGCTCCAACACACCGAGCTCGGCGTTGGCGAGTGCGGCACCTTTTTTCAAAATCGCGAAGGCATGCACGACCTCGAGCGGCATCTTTTCCGTGCCGATTTTAAAGTTCTCTAGACTGCGCTGTGTTTGGGCTCCCCATTTGGCTGAAGCCGGAACGTTGATTTCCCCCATCGTGTCCCGTTCGATCCGATATTCCATGAAAATTCCCCCTCTTTTTTTGACTACGCTTTCATTTTAGCGAAACTTTTGCAAAAAAGAAATCATTCCCCTGCAATTGACAAAAAGTCGGGCCAAAGCCCGACTCTCATCCGATCAACAATGCCTGTTTCGCCACGTCATGGGCCCGGTTCTCTGCCCGCGGGATCCATTTGATGAACTTGTTTGGCAATTCGTCATACAGCGTCAGCGCCTTGACGAACAAAGGACGCACCGCTTGGTCTTTTAAGAACCTCTGCTCGAGCGCCCGCACGACCGTCTCGGCGTCCGAATAGAACATGAACGTCGATTCGTCCGTGAGCGTATGCGCTTTTTCGAGGGCGAACGCGAGCGCGGCGAGTTCGGCCTGAACGCTCGTCAGCCCGACACGTTTGGCGATGTACGTGGATACGGTGCCGTCCGTTGTCTTAATCCAGACACCAAGACCGTTCTCACCCGCCTCTTGGTTCGTCGCCGCATCAAAATAAATGTGAACCAAAGCGATACGCCTCCCAATCCGTTTCGATCGGTGCATGGATATCAATGAGCGAGAGACGTTTCGACAAGAGCGCCACTTCTTCTTGCCCCTCGAGTTTCTTCGCAAACTTCCGATGCGTCTCTTGGAGTGCTTCTTGTCTCAAGATGTCATACAGCGCTTCGACCGTGTCGTATGACTGGACAAGAATCGTCGCCGTCTTTGGTCCGATGCCGCGGACACCTGGAATATTGTCTGAGGCATCACCTTGGAGCGCTTTCACATCGACGAACTGTCCGGGCCGTATTCCATAAGTCGTCTCGAATATGTCCTGGTTCATCATCATCTCTTCCCCTTTTTTCGGGACGATTTGAAACACGTTCGGGGAAAGCAGCTGATGCAAATCACGGTCTGACGAATACATATACGATTCACCCGGGAACGCGGTCGCGACGGCCCCGATCAAATCGTCGGCCTCATATCCGGCGAGCTCGGACTGAAAAATGCCGCGCTCGCTCAACGCTGCCCGCAACTTGACGTAATCGTGGAACAACGGTTCCGGTAAGCCGGTACGAGTCGCTTTATAGTCCGAAAACAGGGCGTAACGATGCGTCGTCTCGCGTGGTCCGTCCCAAAAGAAGGCGATATGCGTGAAGTCGTTCGTCCACCCGTCAACTTTACGGAGCAGTCCTTTCAACGTCACATCGGGGTCGAGCGCCCGACGACGCTCTGTGGCAAAATAATATCGCGACAGGAGATTAAACCCATCGACCAACATCAATTTCATCATGCATCCACCTCACAAGCTTGTAATCCGCGCGCTAGCGCGTCTCGATCGAGATTCTTCCCGATCCAGACGAAGACGGAACGCGAGTCGTCGCTCGGTTCGTTGGCGAACGTCGCCCCCATCAGTTGATTTGTCGCTTGGACGACGAATTTTGATGTTTCTCCGTCTAAACGGACAATCGCCTTCAAGCGATAGACATCGTCCTCATAGTGCATGAGCACTTCGCGTACGTATTGCGTGGCACGTTCCCGACGTAGTGGGACGTCGGTCGTGAGCGTCACGGCCCGTAGTGAAGAGACGGACGTGTGCCCTGCTGTCAGTCGACCGAGGAGTTGCTCGTCGACTCGTGAAAGCTGGAACGTATTTTCCGTCAAGTCATAGTCCCCTACCGTCTGGACCGTCTCGATGACCCGAACGGTCGGATTTAGTGCTTTAATCCGTTCATGCGCTTGTTCGAGCGTGACGTCATCGACGAGGTCGACTTTATTCATCAGAATCACATCTGCATAGGCGATTTGATGGATTCCTTCTATGAACAATTCGCGGTCCATTTGACTAGCGTCGACGACCGTTAAAATCGCCGTCAGCTTGAACCGTGTCCGTAAGTAATCATCGTAATAGATCGTCTGGATGATCGGTGCCGGATCGGCGACACCAGTTGTCTCGATGACGATGCGGTCAAATGTATCTTTGGACGCAAGCTGATAGAACGTCTTACTCAAATCGCTTTGAATCGAGCAACAGATGCAACCGTTCGATAACTCGATCTGTTCTTGGTCCATCTTGACGATCAACTGTTCGTCGATATTGACTGAGCCAAGCTCGTTGACGATGACGAGCAATCGCTCGTCTGTCGCTTCTAGCAAGCGATTCATATAGGTCGTTTTTCCGGCGCCTAAAAAACCGGTCACCAATTGCACGGGAATCATGTACTGCACCTCACCTTATAAATTTTCGTGGACCCGCGCCCACTTCTCATAACGGGCATCCAACAAGTCAATCAGATGGAGCATCCATCCTTCCGTCGTGACCGGTAACACGCTCGAGCCCCACTCGCGCTTGCCGTGGTGGGACAAAATCATATGCCAAATCCGATGATGGACGTCGAGCGGAAGTGTGACGCCGGCAGCTTGTTGACTTCTCTCGAACAAAAGTCCGCCGTACGGCATGTGTCCGATTAAGCTTCCCATCGGGTTGATGGAGATCCCGGTCGTCTCACTCGTGCCGCTGACCGAGAACAGTTGCTCGAACCGGTTCGGGGACGACAGCAAGTGACTGTACTCGAACAACTTACCGATATCATGGAACAAAATCCCGAGCGCGAGCTCGTCCCAACGGAGTGGCTCTTTCAACTCGGCGATGGCCTCACAGGCCGCGTAAAGCGACTCGAACGTGCCGCGGAACGCCTGTTCAACTTTTACACCGTTCATCGTATTCCATACGTCTACTTTGTGCAACTGCTCGGCTTCTTTGATGACCCGGAACGCCATCGCCAAATGGTCGTCTTGTTCTTGGAACCGATAACCGAGTCGAAGCATACAGACCGTGTGCTTCAAGAGGCCGCCGACATAGTTATGATGATGATACAGTGCGGCCGGTGCGAGAACGAAATCGTCCCAATAGCGGTCGAGCAGTGACATCGCGATCGCTTGATAGTCTGGCGAGAGCGTCGAGAGAATCGCGAACAGCTCGTCGGCGTATTGTTCCATCGTCTCGTCTCCAGGAAGACCTGGCAACAACGATACCGCCTCGTCCCGGGCAATCGGTTTGGCCCGGTCGATCGTGATCGATTTGGCGCCGTCCGGTTTTGGGTAGACGTCGATTTTCCCTTCGAGCTCGATGACGCCTGACTCGTAAATCGGCAACAATTGATCTTCATTGCCGCGCAACCACTGCTTGGCACGGATGAGTCCACTCGAGGTCGTCAAATTGAGCTGTAACCATTTCGCCCCGGATTTGCCTTCTCGAACTTCGACCATACTGACGAGCGCTTTCGTCTGAACCGGTGTTCCGTCTGTCAGGTCCGATAGCCGTGTCGCCGACTTCTCTACGGTCGGAAGTTGGAACCGTGTTCGGTCGAATCCGCCCCCTGCAATTGGATCAATCTGTTGGTAATAGTTCATGTGCAATGCCCTCCTTCTTCTCTTTGCCCATTGTATCGTGTTTTCCGCTTCGAGGCGAACATACTTTCGTTATAGGGCCAGAAGTTTCCTGAATTATATTGAAAGCGCTTACTAGAATTGTTACGATAAAGGCAGTTAGATAAAGGGGGAACTCACATGATTTCATTGGTAGATACGTATGAACGGTTGATCGCAACAGGGGAAGCGACACGTTACGCTACTACGCATTCGACAATCGCAAGCATTTTACAGGCATCGACTTGCCCGGTCTCGCATCAAGAGCTCGTCACAGCGGTCTCGGGGCATGGAGGTAACCCATATACGCCAGACCAACTCGTCGACTCGGTCATCGAGCATGAAATGAAAGGGGCGATGGCCGTCCTGCTCGTCGCCGGTTATCCGATCCAAACACCGCTCGCCAAAGCCGTCGTCTTATCGGCATTCGCACGCACGAACCGGATGAACATCGAGAAACTGAAAGAACTCGGTCATGCTGACTTGCTCGTGCGGATTCAATCGGCAGAACGATCTTGGAAGCGGACATATACCCACTTGTATCGGTCGGCACCGACACAGCTCTGTGACCAGCTCGACTCACTGCTCGGCGGTTGCGCCATCCATCGTGTGATTGAAGCACTCGATCTCGACCCGAACGTCAAAACGGCATAAAAAAAGAGCGGTCCCCGGGCCGCTCTTTTTTATGCCTTAAATTATCCTTCTGTCACTTCGACCGCTTCCGGTTCGAACAACGTGACGTTCCGCGCTGGTGAGAACGTTGAAATCGCATGTTTATAGATCAACTGTTGGCGCCCTTCTGATTCGACGATGACCGTGAAGTTGTCAAACGATTTGATGACTCCCCGAATTTGAAATCCGCTGACTAAAAAGACGGTCGTCGGCACCATTTCTTTACGTAATTGATTCAAAAAATGGTCTTGGATGTTATAGCTAGCCTTCATGTTGCATTCCCCCTAGTCTATGTCTCTTTTAAATAATCGGAATTTTCGAAAAAACTCCTCAACTTCATCATAAATATTTTGATACGATAGTTCAAATGATTTTCGTCCCATATCAACCCAAATCCCATCAAATTGATGACGGAACCATGTTAATTGACGCTTCGCGAATTTTCGCGTGTGCTGTTTGAGCGTCTCGGTCATCTGCTCTCGGGTCATCAATCCATCAAGGTACGGAACGACTTCTTTATAACCGATGGCCCGCATTGCCTGCGTATCCCGATAACCAGCTGCGAGCAAACGTTCGACTTCTTCGATGAGACCTGCTTCGAGCATCAAATCGACACGAAGGTTGATACGCTCATAGAGTACGTCCCGGTCCGCATGCAAGACGAACAATTTATAGGCGTAATGCTGGGAGGGGAGGCTATCCATCGCCTGGGCGTCGCCTTGGAGCGCGACTTCAAGAGCACGGATGACGCGGCGGACGTTATTTGGATGAATGCTCTCGCCCCGTTTTGGGTCGAGCGACTGCAGGCGGGCGTGCAGCGCTTCAGGACCATTTGTCTCCGCCTCTAACTCGAGCGATTCGCGCAATTCATGGTCGACCGGTCGCTCCGTAAACTCATAGTCATATAAGATTGCTCTGATGTAGAGACCGGTCCCACCGACTAAAATCGGCAATTTCCCGCGCGCGTAGATGTCATCGATCGCCGCTCGGGCCAACGTCTGGAATTTGGCGACGCTCATCGCCTCGTCCGGGTCACAGATATCGATTAAATGATGCGGAACCCCTTCCGCCTCCTCGACCGTCACTTTTGCCGAACCGATATCCATCCCGCGGTACACTTGGACCGAGTCGCCCGATACGATTTCACCGTTGAACGCTTTCGCGAGCTCGATTCCTGTCTTCGTCTTCCCGACAGCGGTCGGTCCGACGAGGACGATGACTGGTGTTTGTTCCATCCTTGTCACTCCTCAAACGAAAGACCGTTCCAAAAAGGAAACGGTCCGTTAAATTCTTCTTTTAATTGTATCATCAAACACGACCGCAAACAGCATCCATCCGCACAATAATAGTCCCATCAATAAAATTAAGCCATCACTCATCCGTGGGTGCCTCCTTTACGTACCTCATTTCCACTTTTCACACTTTAGACACAATTGAATACGTAAAAAAAGACGCTCACGAAGAGCGTCATTCATTGTGTCACTTCTACTAAACGGCGCTGGCGCCACATCGTCAATCCAAAATAAAGGATCGCGGTGCCGCTCGCGGCCCACCACATAACGCCATAGAGCGGCGTCATCAAATTCGCGAGACCGAACAGTGCCGGAATGATCAACGTCAACCAGGCGAGCACGAATGCGACCCGGGCCGTCAACTCGTCAATTTGGCGACCGAGGCCCATGCCCATAAAGAACAGCCCCCACAAGAACGACCAGAACAACCACGTGACCGCTCCCATCATATCGCCCGACGTGAATGCGATCACCGCATAGAAGACGGCTGACACCGAGACGAAGAGGGAGAACCAGCCGACGCCACGGCCGTCCAAATCGAACAAGAACGTCACGCCGACGTACAAGTACGTGAACGCGAACAAGTAGATGCTGGCATACCCGAACATCTCGGCCGAACTCGCCCCGACGACGAGCCACGTCGCGATGAACGTCTGTAACAGACCAGTAAACAGACTAAACACACCCGCGCTCTTGACGTCCACTTTTCCAAACAAAACGAGGCTGTTGATGAATAGGGCCACGCCTCCAAATAACAAACTAATATTTCCCACACTCATTGCTCCTTCATACAGATGTCTGACGTCTAATTTTATCTACGTCCACTGTAACGTGAATTCGCTTTCAGTGCAAGTGAGGAAATGGATGTTCACGGAGTCGACAAAGGTCACTCATTCTCGAGCGTTTCAATCGCTTCATCAATCCGGTCCTGTTCGTCCTCCGTAAATGTCGGGAATTTAGGATCGATGTCTTCAAGGACGTCAATCATAATCGTGGAGACGATATATCTGGCGTACCAGTCATCATCTGCCGGGAGCACAAACCAGGGTGCATGTTTCGACGCCGTGTTCGATAACATATCCTCAAAGATATCCTGGTAATCATCCCAATGCTTTCGCTCTTCGACGTCATTGAATGAAAACTCCCAGTTCTTACTTGGATCTTTCAGTCGTTCAAGCAAGCGGTCACGCTGGACTTCTTTTGACACGTTAAAGAAAAATTTGATGACTTTGAATCCGTTCTCATCTAGATATTGTTCAAAGTCATTGATTTGGCGATAACGGACCTTCCATACCGACTCTTTGTCCTCTTCATCAGGGATGACCTCTTCCCCGAGCAGGTCATGGACGCGCGGAGCGATCACTTCTTCATAATGCGACCGGTTCAAGATGCCTACCTGCCCCCGCTCTGGCATGAGGTCATGCATTCGCCACAAGTAATCGTGTTTCTTTTCCGTGTCCGACGGTTTTTGGAACGCGTTCGTCTTCAACCCTTGCGCGTTCAAGTTCGAAAAGATATAACTGATCGCCTCATCTTTGCCGCCGGCATCGAGCGCCTGCAAGACGACAACGATCCCTTTCTTCGATTCGGCGTACAGCTTCCAATGCAACTCTTTCAATCGCTCCACGCTCTTTGGAATCAACTCGTTTTGTAACGTCTCGTCAGATGGGCGATCTTGTATCGTGGTCGGGAAATCGCTGAGACGAATCCCATTTTTATGGTCAATGCGAAAAGTTTGAATATCCATGTGTCCTCCTTGACTCGATTGAATTCTAAGTACAACATCTATTTACCCTATTCTTTCAAAAAAATAGCGACAAAAAAATCCTTTACGCCGAAGCGAAAAGGACTGAATCAAGTTTAGTTGATGCCGACCGCATCGAACGATTTCGCCGCTGCGACTGCTTGCGTGCTCGTCGCACCGTGCAAGTCTTTGGCCGATTGAACGACGGCTTGACGTAGGCTTGAGAAGTTCGAAGTCGGTGTCAAGTAGACCGTGAGGGCACGGTAGTAGATGTCCCCCATCTCCATGACGCCGATGCCTTGGACCGAGACGCCGTAGTGCGAACCGCCGCTCGCTAAGAGATAAGCCGCTTTGTTGACGATACCTGAGTTGATGTGGACGCCACCGTTGTCCTGCGTCCCCGTGTAACGGACCGAGTAGTGGTCCGGGTCACCATATGCTGCCGGATTCGACATCGAACGGAGTCCGTCCCCAGCCACGCCAGGCGTATAGATGTCTTCCCCGACCAACCAGTCGAAGTTCGAGCCGACGCTATACTCCGCGACCGTACCGAAGATATCCGATACCGCCTCGTTGATCGCACCCGATTCATTTTGATAGATCAAACCGGCCGTGTATTCTGTAACGGCGTGTGACAATTCGTGAGCGACAACGTCGAGTGCACCAGAGAGGTACGTGAACGTTTGGCCGTCCCCGTCACCGTACACCATCTTGCTGCCATCCCAGAACGCATTGTTGTAGCTACGGCTATAGTGGACCGTCGAGTTGAGGGCCGCACCGTTATTATCGTAACTGTTGCGTCCATAAGTGTTTTTGAAGAAGTCATACGTCTTCGTCGCGTTGACATGGGCACTGACCGCGGCCCGGTCGTACGTCGTGTTCAAGACGTTGTCAGCGTCGGCCCAGAGAGATCCAGGAAGGCGCGTCCGGTTTCCGGCGTCATACGTATAGATGCCTTTACCGCGCGTCGAGTCTTGGAGATAGTAATATGAACCGCTCTTCGTCGTCTTGAACGTTTGGCTCTGACCAAGGACGTCGATTCCCGTTCCCGTAAATGTCGTACCCGTGACGCCGTTCGTCGGTTTGGCGTGCGCCAATTGGTTGTATTTGTTCAATACTTTCCCGCTTGCCGCATCGATGAAGTATGTCCAGCGTGACGGCTCATCCGCATCAAGGATCGTCCCGGTCACTTCATACGCATAGACCGCCTCTTCACCATTCGGATAAACGACGAGTTCCGCTGCCGGCTCAAGCTCGTATGCGCCTTTGTGGCCGACAAGCTCTTTATAACGAGCGACCGCTTTTTGCTCATTCAGCTTGATTGATTTATGTAATCCTTTAAGTTGTTTCGTATCGTCGACGACCGTTTTCAATTGACCATCATTATCGACGACACCGACGACAATTCCACCGAAGACTGGCACTCCGTCGACCGTCTGTTGTAATTTGACAACTTGTCCGACTTTGTCACGCTTCGATTCGAGCGTTTTGAATTCGCCTTTCGCTTTCGCATACTCTTTGACGATCGTCGTCGGGGCTTCGTTCGATGGTTTCGTCAACGTGCCCGACTTGAGCTCCGCCGCGCCGACGAGTTGTGGCACGAGCAAGACTCCTGCGATGAGTGATGTAGATAAAACTTTTTTCATGTGTGTTTCCCTCCTTATGTGGTGTCTCCTACTTTACATAGTTTCCCACATCTAATGTATCCAACTTTTTAATTATTTTGACAATTCAAATTATTAAGACATTTGGACTAACCCGTCCTCTTCTCTAGTCGTATCAGCCGTAACAAAAAAAGCGTCACCATGGAAGGTGACGCCAGTCATCAATAGACATCTTTTTGTGTGAAATGGTAGAACGCATACGCGAGAGCCGCTAGCGACCAGACGAATATGACGATGAGCGAGAACGGCAACGTCATCCCCTCGATTGGTGGGGCTTGCCCCTCGAGATAGGTATGAAGACCGAAGTTGACGTTGACCAAATATTTCGAGCTGTCCCAATTCGACCCGAGCGACGTGAGGAGCGGTCCTGAAATCAGGACGGCCATCATGATCCCAATCCCTGTCGCCGTGTTTTTGACGATGACCGAGATCATGAGCGCAATCGTCCCGACGGCTGCGACGACAAACCAAGATAGTCCGACCGACATGAGCAAGTATTGCCACATCGGCAGCGTATGAACGAAGTCGGTCGAGAACGTCCCCGTCGACGAGGCCTGGAAGCCGGTCAAAATCGGGGCGGTCCATCCGTCCCAACCGAGCACGATGCCGGAGATGGCGTAACTAACGAACGCCGTGATGAAGATGAGAATCGACGTATATAGCAGCGTCGTCATCCATTTGGCGAGCAAGATTTTGAATCGTCTTACGGGCCGTGACAACAATGTCTTGATCGTCCCGTCATTGTGTTCACCGCTGACGATATCCGCCATCAAGACGATGATGAAGAGCGGCAGCACGAGCGTCGTCCCTTGCGAGAAGAAGACTCGCATGAACGTCGGAGCCCCGGGATAGTTCGGGTTGATATCATTATCTAAGTAGTATTGATTCTGTTGGACCTGGAACTCCAAGATTTGACGGAACTCGTCCTGAACGTTCGCCGAGGCGAGCCGGTTTTGCGTATCGACAATCTCTTGTTGCAAATCGACGCGCCAATCGATCGTCCCTTGTTCTTCGCGCTGTTTCTCGATTTGCCGATAGTTCGCATACGTGAACATCGAAACGAGCACAATCAAGATGATCGAGACGACGAGGAGTCGTCGCTTCTTATGGATTTTTAAGACTTCGTTCCGAATAAGGCCAAGTATTGACGGATTAGACAATATGGTCACCCCCGGTCAATGAGATGAATAATTCTTCGAGTGTCTGGACGCGTCGTTCAAGCCCGAATACGTCGACTCCCCGGTCAAGCAAATAGCGGTTCAAGCGGGCCGTCTCTTCAAGATTCATCGACACGCGAATCGTGCGTTCGTCGACGACGTCGGCGTGCTCAATCGATTCGAAACCGCGCACAATCGGCAAGACTTCAAAACTGTCGGCCACATGAACATCGACCGTCGACGCCAACTCATGAATCAATTCGTCTACCGTTCCGACTTTGACGATTTTCCCGCGCGACATGATGGCGACGCGGTCCGCGAGCAGTTCAATCTCAGCCAAAATGTGGCTCGAGACGAGGACGCTCAGTCCAGTCTCTTCGACGAGACGGCGGATGAAGAGTCGAAGATCGCGAATCCCCATCGGGTCGAGCCCGTTCGTCGGTTCATCAAGAATCAAGACGCGGGGATTGTTCAACATCGCCTGGGCGATACCGAGCCGTTGCCGCATTCCGAGCGAGTAGGTCTTCACTTTATCATCGATCCGCGCCGTCAAGTCGACGAGGTCGATCACTTCTTGAATCCGGGCCTCATCGACACCGGGCAACATCCGGGCAAAGGCGTTCAAGTTCTCACGCCCGCTCATGAATTTATACAGCTCCGGATTCTCGACGATGGCCCCGATTTGGTTCATCGCCTGAACGAATTGTCGTTCGACGCTGAATCCACAAATCGAGACGGTCCCTTTCGTCGGCTTAATCAACCCGACAATCATCCGGATTGTCGTCGTTTTGCCGGCCCCGTTCGGACCTAAAAATCCGAACACCTCACCTGGGAATACATCGAACGAGATGTCATCGATGATTGTTTTCTTACCGATTACTTTTGTCAAATGGTCTATTTTCAATGTTGGTTGCATCATCTCACCTCTCCTACATTCTATCGGACTCAACCGCATCTGTCCTATTCGAACATTCACATAGGGCAGGTTCAAACTTATTTGATATGATAGTCTCATAGAAAGTGAGGGAATCACATGAAAAATGGGAAATGGTATTCGTTTTTAATCGGTTCGGTCTTCTTGACGGGCATCGCCTTATACGGTTTATGGATCGGCTATCAAGATATCGTCAACCCACCGGAACGCACACTCTCGATTAGTGAAGATTCGAGACCCGAACCGGTCGGTGACGTTTACGTCGCTTTAGGTGACTCCCTGACACGCGGCGTCGGGTCGACGTCAGGTGCTGGCTACGTTCAGCCGGTCGGTGAAACGCTCGACGAAGACGGCATTCGTACGCAGAACTTGGCCGTCTCTGGTGCCCGGACTGAGGATTTGTTGGCCCAACTCGAACAACCGGAAGTACGGCGAACGATTGAGAACGCCCGCTACATCACACTCACGATTGGCGGCAACGACCTGTTCAATCGCGGCGAGAACGTCGATAACTTTGAATCGGTCGATATCGAACAAGTCGTGACCGATGCCAAGACGAATTTGAATGACATCTTTGAACAAGTTCGCGGATTGAACGATACGGCACAAATCGTTTATATCGCGCTCTATAATCCATTCCAAGAGAACGAAAACGGTGAGGCGTTCAATCAACTGATTCTCGATTGGAACGCCTCGGCGGCCACGTTCGGAAACGCGCAACGCATCGACGTGATCGACCCGTTCGCATACGTCTCTGACGTCTCGCGTGACCTCGCGACCGACCAGTTCCATCCGAGCGATCGGACGTACGAAAAGTTAGCCGAGGACGTCCTGTTCATCCTCGAATAAGTAAGATGGCCTGATCATCGCGATCAGGCCATTTTTTCATCGTTCATATTTGACGAGCCAGCTCTCCCCGTCGCGCGTCATGGACGTTCCGTACCAACCCGCCTTCAACAAGGCGCCCTGTTGCTCCGTCTCGCCCATCTCGAGCCATGTCGCTTCTCCGGCCGGTCGCCAGTCGCTGTGCAGTTCCTTCATAAAGATGTAGCGCAACTTCCCGCCATACTTCGGTTTAAGGGCACCGATGCGAAGCCCGAGGGCAAACTTGTCTTTCAAGCTCGGGATGTTGAATGGTGCCACGGTCGCACAGACGAGGTCGAATCGGCTACCATGTTCCAGCTCTTTCATCAGAAGCCTGCCGAGATGCTGTTGCAGGCCGTAGCCGCGGTAGTCCGGATGGACGTTCGTCACTTCTTGATAAATGATGCGTTCCAGTCCCTCTGATGGATATCCGATATCATAGCCGAGATGCTCGTCATCGAGCGGTGGGATGAGGAGCGCGCGGAACGCGATCAACGTTCCCTTGTGATATGCCCCGATGAGCGTCCGGTCCGTCAACAACTTGACGAACTCCTCTGTCGACAGGGACTGATACTGGCTCCCTTCCGTCAGTGTATCCATGACATCCTGTTGCACCGCCTCGATTTGTCCCAGGTCGGTCATCGCCAAATAGGTGACCTCGATGTCGAGGCCGTTACAATCACCGCGCCACATGATCGGTCCCTCCGACGACGTACGTCGCGGTCGTCAGACGTAATAAGACAGATTCATCGACGTCGACACCGAGTCCTGGTCGTTCAGACAATCGAATGAACGGAAGGTCGTACGTCAAATTGCCGATGTCTTCTGCGAAACGGAGCGGCCCTGTCAATTCGACCGATTGGACGATTTTGCTCGAGAACGCGACGTGGAAACCTGCACTCGAGGCGACCGACGACTCGACCATCGACCCGATTTGGCACTCAATACCTGACATCTCGGCCATATGGACAAGTTTTTTCGCCGGGTAGATGCCGCCGCACTTCATCAGCTTAATGTTCACTTTGTGGGCGGCCTGCATCATCGTCAGACGCCGCATTTCGGTTACACCCCGCACGCCTTCATCAATCATGAGCGGGACCGAGATTTTCCCTTTCACTTCGACCATGCCTTCAAAATCGTCGGCTTTGACCGGCTGTTCGACCCAATCGATATGGAATGGTTCGAGCAACTTCATCGCTTGGAGCGTCTTGGCAGCATTGACCCAACCTTGATTGACATCGACCCGAATCGGAACGTCCGGTCCGACGGCTCGCCGAACCGCCTCGACACGTCGTACGTCCGAGGCGACATCGACGCCGACTTTCATCTTGACGGCTGTATAGCCTTGTTCGATTTGTTCGAGCGCCTCGGCCGCCATCGCTTCCGGATCTCCGATGCTTAACACGTGCGTGACCGGGAAGGCATCGTGATAACGGCCGCCAAGCAACTCATACACAGGCAAGCCAAGTTTTTTCCCAACAACGTCGTGGCAGGCAATATCAAGCGCCGCCTTCGCTGCCGGCACGTCCCGGATGGCTCGGTCCATCACGTCATGGATTCGTTCCATATGCATCGGGTTTTGCCCGATCAAAAGAGGTCCTAGCACATGTCGGATGACGCTAATCGTACTGTCGAGCGACTCACCCGTGACGTGCTCATCAGCAACGGCCTCGCCGTAACCGACATGTCCGCACTCGGTCGTCAGTTTCACAATCACCGACGGCATGTCGTCGTAGCGGTGATAACTGACGATGAACGGTACTTTTAGTGGTAGACGTATCGCAAACAGCTCGATTTTCTTTATTCTCATATCCATTCCCCTTTACTTTTCACATATCGTTAGCTATATTGTCGTTAAATAGTCGTTAAATTGCAAGGAGGAGTTTTGATGTCCATCCATATCGCCATCGTCGGGTCGCACGAATTCGTGGCGACCATCCGTACCCTCGGTGCCCCAGAAGGTGTTCGGTTCGCGTATCACCCTTATGAGCATCCCCATGAAGCAGCCGTTATCGCCAAAACGCTCGGCTCGTTCGATGGTGTCTTTTTTTCCGGGTCGTTCCCGTTCACTTATGCGGCCCCCTACCTTCAAAATGTGGCGACCCATCACGTCGTCCAAGACGAGACTGTCCTATTAACGACACTTCTCTATGCGACGCTCACCCACTCAGTCCCTCTTGATCAACTGTCCATCGATTTGGTCGAGCCGGAGCGCTTGACGTCAATCCTCGAGTCGTTCCCGAATCATGCCTCGACTCCTGTTGTTATGAAAATCGAACCGAATATCGCTTTCGAAGACGTGATTACTTTTCACACGGAGCACCGGGCCAAGCAGGCGAAACTGGCCGTGACGAGCATCGAACAAGTTCATCGTCAACTCGTCCGTGATGGGTATCATAGTCTATTGATGATCGAGCCGCGGACCACGGTCGAGCGCCATCTCGATATGTTAATTCAACGAATTCGACGCCAGTTCGCGGACGACGCCCAGTTCGCCATCATTCGTTTCGAGACCGACGACAAGGCATTACTCGAACATTTGAAAGTGGTCCGCTACCTTGGCGGACACATCGAATCGACCGACGATGGTCGTATCACGCTACTTACGACACGAGGCGAGACGAACAACGCCCTCGATACAAGTACGCTCAGCCCAACAGGTGATTATCGAATCGGAATCGGCTATGGCACACAATATCAACAAGCATACGAACATGCTGAGATCGCATTATCGGCCGCGAGCAAGGAGCGCATTCGAATCGTCGACGATTCAAAACGCTTGTCCTTCCCGAACCGTGAGGACCGCATCCCCTATCGAGTGACCGAAGTAGCGGTCTTTAACGTCATCAAGCAAGCCGGAATCAGTCCGGTCAACATCGGTAAAATTATGCAGTTCTCAAAGCACCGTCTCGAATTCACGGCAAAAGAGTTGACTGACCATCTCGCCGTCTCAAGACGAACGACGGAGCGACTCATCAAAAAATTACATGACGCGCAACTGATCGAAGTGATTGGTGAAGAGATGAGTTACAACCAAGGACGACCTCGTGCCGTCTATAAATTCAATTTCCCGACCTGAATAGGCCGGGAAATTTTTCATTGTGCTGCTTGTTTTTCGAGTGGTAGTTCCACACTCTGCACAGCAATCCGTGCAATCGTGAAGCCTGTGAACATATAGATAATCGAGATGACCGGAACGATGAAGTTCAAGATCGCGTATGGCGCATATTCGAACGCCCCGACGCCGAGCGTCCCGAGAATGAACACACCGCACGTGTTCCATGGGATGAAGACCGACGTCAGTGTCCCGCCGTCCTCGAGTGCCCGGGATAAGTTTTTCGACTGAAGCCCCATTTTCTCATAAGCACCTGCAAACATACGAGATGGAACGACGATCGAGATGTATTGTTCGGAACACGTGGCGTTCATTGCTACCCCGGCGAGAATCGTCGACGCAATCATCGAACCTGCCGTCTTCGCCAGTTTGACGATTTGATTCATGATCGATTGCAGCATCCCCGAGTATTCTAAAATCCCTCCGAACGTCATCGCGACGATCGTCATCGAGACGGTGTACATCATCGCGTCGAGACCGCCCCGACTGAACAAGTTGTCGACGAGTTCATTACCGGTGTCGATCACATACCCGCTCTGCAACGCCCCGACGCTGTCGGCGAACGAACCGCCTTGGACGATGACTTGGGCGAGAAAACCGAGCGTGATCCCGACGACGAGTGCCGGAATGGCCGGTACTTTTCTCGCGACGAGGACGATGACAGCAAGTGGAATCAATAGGAGCCAAGGCGAGATGACGAAGCTGTCCTGTAAAATACGGAGTGTTTGGACGATTTCTGAAGAGTCCGTCGTCGTCTCACTGAACCGTCTGCCAAGCCACCAATAGGCGCCGAGCGCGATGACGAGCCCTGGAATCGTCGTGTAGAGCATATGCCGAATATGTTCGAACAAGTTCGTGTGCGTCAAACCCGCCGCGAGGTTTGTCGTATCCGACAACGGGGACATCTTATCCCCGAAGTATGCCCCTGAGATGACAGCTCCGGCGACCATCGGTGCTGGTATCCCCATACTCAGTCCGATGCCCATCCCGGCGACGCCGATTGTTCCCATCGTCGACCATGAGCTGCCAATCGAGAGCGCGACGACCGAGCAGGTGATACAAATCGTCACCAAGAAATAGGCCGGTGAAATAATCGTCAATCCGTAATAAATCATCGTAGCGACGACGCCTCCCCCGATCCAGGCACCGATCGTTAAACCGACCAAGATGATGATGACGACGGCCGGTAGTGCGAGCCGAATCCCTTTGTACATCATCTCCTCGATCTCTTTCCACTTGTACCCGTGTCGCCATGCGACGAGCGACGCGACCGCTGTCCCGACGATGAGTGGGATGTGCGGCCCTTGTTCCAATTTGACGATGGCTACGAGCATGACCCCGATCATGACAAGTAGCGGCAATACCGCCCAGCGAAGCTTCATGTCTACCCTGTTCCCCTGTTGTTCCATGTGTCTTCCTCCCCGATAGCGAAAAATTCAGAATTGTCGTTATATTGTCGCTAATAAGCAGATGATAACGCTTACATTTAAAGTTGGCAATAAAAAAATGAACGAGCTCGTCCGGCCCGTCCATCTAGTCAATCGCTTCAATTATCGTTTGCGGCCCGGCGCAACGTATCGGCGAGTAAGGCAGCCGCTTCTGGTAAGACGTCCCGATCGAACGACATATGAGGATGATGGAGCCCCGGTGTCAAGTTCGCGCCGATTCCAATCATCGTCGCATCGAGTCCCGGCTGTTCGACCGTATAGAAATGAAAGTCGTCACTACCTGATGTAATGATCCGGTCGACGAGCGCGCTTTCCCCGAAGCGGTCGACAATCGCTTCGGCCGCATGTCGGCTCGAGCGTTCGCCGATCTCCGCACCCGGTGTGAAGTCTTGCCAGTCCCAGTGGATGGTGACATCATGAAGGACGGCGATTTGCTGCAACAGCGTCTCGACGCGGTCACGTAACGCCAGCAGCTCCTTGTTCTGTTGAGCCCGGACGTCGAGTGAGAACGTCGCGTTCCCGGGGATGATATTCAAATTATCGCTACCGGCCTGGACGCCCGTCAACTTGATCGAATGGGGCTCGAACGGCGACAAGTAGATGCTTTTGAGCATCTGTTGAATCGTAAAGATGACATCTAACGCGTTTTGACCTTGATGCGGTCGCGCGCCATGGGCATCGTCCCCGATAACGCTTCCTCTTAGAAAGAATGCGGCTCCGTGTTGAATCGCAGCCGCATATTGTCCGCGCTGCAATTCCTCGAGCGGTCGCAAGTGGATGCCATACAGCTGACTCACTCCTTCGAGTGCCCCTTTTTGAATCATCGCGAGCGAGCCGTTCCCTTGTTCTTCTGCCGGTTGGAAAATGAAGCGAATCCGCTTCGATAGCATCTCATGTCTCAACAGGTCGAGCGCGCCGAGCACCATGCTGATGTTGGCGTCGTGCCCGCATGAGTGATTGGCTTGAAACGTCCCGTCGACTTGTTGCCATAAGGCATCGATATCGGCCCGGACAGCGATGACGTCATCACCTTGCCCAATCTCTGCGATGACCCCGGTCACGTCCGCAAACGTCTCGTGACGGACTTGCCATGACGTCAAGATGTCGGCAATCGTCTTCGTCGTCTCAACCTCTTTCCAGCTCACTTCCGGATGAGCATGAAAATGCTCAAACCAGTTCAATACGTTCGTCGTCATGATCAATTCCCCCAATGTACTTATATTTTTTTGACCCCTTTGATTAAGAGCCACTGCAGTGGCAATCGGGCCCACGTGACCCATTTTGGGAGCGGTATCTTGCCTAGTTTCGACGGTTTGAGCACCATGTTGATATTGGCTGGGAACACCGCGATTAAGAAAGCGGGTAATGTCCCTTTCACGAAGCGCGTCCCTTTGTTCATGAGCAACAACACACCATAGACGACCTCGATGACCCCGCTTGCCTGGACCATGAATCGTTTGAACGGCCATGATTTCGGAATAATCGACATGAACGCCCGCTCCTGAATGAAGTGCATGATGCCGGCCCCTAGAAATAAAATCCCGTATAGTTTACGAATCAACTGAACCCCTCCTTTTTTCTAAGCATAACAAAAAAGATGGGCTGCGTGCCCATCTTTACAGTGCGTCTCCATTTGCGTTTTGAATCTCGACATCGACCGTTTCGGTCTTACCGTCACGAACGTATTCGATTGTGACGGTCCCGTCCGTGTCTCGAATCAGTTCACTCCGCAGGTCGATGAACGATGAGACAGCCTGGTCGTTGATTTTCACGATGACATCGCGTGCCTCAAGTCCTGCCCGTGCGGCCGAACTGTTCGCTTGCACTTCAACGATGATCGTGCCCGACGTCACCGACTCCGGCAAATTGATTTGCTCGGTCAAGTACCCCGGTGGGAACTCAGACACGTCCCGAAGCGAGACGCCGAGCGACGGATGATTCACTTCGCCCGTCTGCTCGATTTGATTGATGAGCGGCAAAGCGATATCGACCGGGATGGAGAAGCCGACCCCTTCGACCGAGTCGGTCGCGATTTTCATCGAGTTGATCCCAATCAATTGTCCTGATTCGTTGATTAACGCGCCACCGGAGTTACCCGGGTTGATGGCCGCGTCCGTCTGAATGACTTCGGCGTTGAAGTCGGCTTGTCCGTTCTCATCCGTATCGACCGGGACGAGACGTGACGTCGACGAGACGACGCCGCGTGTGACCGAGTTCTCAAACTGCCCGAGCGGGTTCCCGATCGCGATTACAGTTTGCCCCGGTTTCAACTCGCTCGACTTTCCAATCGAGATGACGGACGAGACTTTGTCCGCATCGACTTCGAGCACGGCCAAGTCATACGTGGCGTCGCTACCCATCAATTTGGCGTCCGCTGTCGATCCGTCATTGAATGTCACGGTCAAACGGTCAGCACCGTTGACGACGTGATGGTTCGTGACGATGTAAGCCGAGTCGCCGTCTTTTTTATAGATGACACCCGAGCCGACCCCGGCTTCGACAGCTTCACTTGAAAAACCGTTTGACGCGAAATTGTTCACCGTCACGACAGCAGGCTGTGCGGTCGCGACCGCATCGGTGACCGAGCTGTCCGTTGTCGTAGACGTCGTCTGGACCGGCGACCCTTCCGACGTCACGTTCGTATCAGACACATTTTTCGGCACTTGATCGATGAACGGAAAAGCGATGGCGCCAGTCAAGACGGCACCAATCACGCCGCCGACAAACCCAGGGAACATCCGGCCGACGAACGATGGTCGGGCCGGTTGCTCTGCGCGCGACGGTTCTTGTCGTTGTTCTGACGAGCCGAGCTCGGTATCGAGCCAATCCTCGCGGTGATTTTGTTCATTTGATTCTGTTGGACGATCATTGCGTTCCATGTGTAATCATCTCCTATATGATGTTTCCTCTTTGTTCTACCCTTAGTATAAGAGGCATAGTCATCGTTTTGCGGAAATGAAGCATCGATTACAAGATTCTTCACAATTTGCGTCAATTGGGTCAGACGATGACGTTACGGAGCGTCCCGAGTCCCGTGATGCTCACTTCGACCGTGTCTCCTGATTGGAGATAGACGGGCGGCTTCATGCCGTGGCCGACCCCGGCCGGTGTGCCGGTCGCGATGATGTCTCCTGCTTCAAGTGTCATGCCCTTTGACAAAGTCCGAATTAACTCTTCGATCGGGCGAATCATATCCGCCGTCGACCCATCTTGACGTGTCTCGCCATTGACGACCGTTTGAATCATGAGTGGGAACGAGAGCTCATCCGGTGTGACGATATACGGCCCCATCGGACAGAACGTATCGAACGATTTGCCGCGGAAAAACTGGACGTGTTGTTTTTGCACATCCCTGGCCGTGATGTCGTTCAGAATCGTGTAGCCAAAAATATGGGCATCGACGTCGTCAATATCCCGGCCTGATTTTCCGATGATGACGGCGAGTTCGCCTTCATAGTCGAGCTGATCGGTCAATTCGGGGTGACGTTCGACGACAGCCTCTGGGCCGACGACCGAGGTTGGCGCTTTCGTGAAGATGACGAGCTTACCGGCCCCCGCCGTATCCATCTCTTTCACATGTTCTTCGTAATTTTTCCCGATACAGATGACATTTTTGAGCGGACGATACGGTGCGACGAACGTGACGTCTTGAAGCGCCAGCCTTGGCGCGACATCTAGATCGACATCCGGTTCAAACTCACGCGCGATGACTTCTAACAGCGAAGTCGTATGTAATTGGTCACTGACGTCATAGACGAACTCTCCTGCCACGACGCCGACCCTTTGCTCTCCTTCAACTTGAAAACTACACCATTTCATCAAAATTCCCCCTTTTTTGCTAGTATACAAAAAATCGGGACGCGACGGCCCCGATTACGCTTTGTTTAAGAAAATAATCCGCTGGTTGCTCGATCCCCGAAACCGGAGCGACCGGTCCATGAGCGGCTGTTCAAAACGCCCATCGACGAGCACATCGGCACGGTCGAGCACGCTTGTGACGAATTCGTCGTGCATGGCTTGTAACTGTTCGAGCGTATAGCCCGTATACACCCAAACGTTTTTCTGAAGGACCTTACATCCGTCGACGAGCCGTGCCAATTCTTCCGGTTGCAGAAATGGTTCCCCGCCTGAAATCGTCACCCCGTCCCAGCCTGATTGTTCGATTTGAGCGAGTAAGTCCGCGACCGAGACGTCTTGTCCCCCACGTGGATTCCAAGATTCTGGATTATGACACCCAGGGCAACGGTGCGGGCAGCCCGCCGTAAAGATGACCGTGCGAATGCCTGGACCGTCGACGACCGATTCTTCAAGTACGGATAGGACGCGCATGATGCTTCACCCTCGCTCGTTCTTCTTCTCGTTTTGCCGAATTCCACCGGTCCATCGTCCCGACCAAGTAGCCGGTGATGCGACGGATCCGTTCAATTCGTTCATGCTCGCCACATGTCGGGCACGCTTCGTCGATAATTCCTTCAAGGCCGCAGTTGCCACAACGGTCGACCGGATGGTTGATCGACCCGTAGCCGACGTTCTCGGTCCGCATGAGCCGGACGATCGCTTCGACCGCTTCCGCATTATGGGCGAGCGATCCGTCGACTTCGACATACGTGATATGACCCGCATCACAGAGCGCGTGGTAAGGCGCTTCGAGACGGACTTTATCGCGAATCGAGACCGATTGATACACGGGCACATGAAACGAGTTCGTATAAAAGGCGCGGTCGGTCACACCTTCGATCATCCCAAACGATTGCTGATCTCTCGTCACAAATTTACCCGACAATCCTTCGGCCGGGGTCGCCAAGAGAGAAAAGTTCAAATCGTATCGTTCCGATGCCTGCTTCATTCGATCACGTAAATGAGTGACGATATCGAGCCCAAGCCGTTCCGCCTCTCGCGACTCGGCATGCGTGCCACCTGTGAGCACACGAAGCGCTTCGGCGAGACCGATAAATCCGACCGAGAGCGTCCCTTGCTTCAGTACCTCGCGAAGATCGTCTTCTGGCCCGAGTCTCTCTCCACCCCGCCAGACGTGTTGGGCATAGAGAAACCGAAATTCGTCGGCGTGACGCTTCGCTTGATAGTCGAATCGTTCGAGCAATTGATCGATGGCGACGTCGACATAGGCGTCGAGCGTCTCATAAAACGAATGGATGTTCGAAGCGACAAGCGCCATCTTGACCAAATTTAACGTCGAGAACGATAAGTTGCCGCGTCCAATCGACGTCTCGGCACCATGCCGATTCCCCATCACCCTTGTCCGACAACCCATGTAGGCGACTTCCGAGCCGTGCGTCCCGTCGTAGTATTGAAGGTTGAACGGAGCATCGACGAACGAGAAGTTCGGGAATAACCGCTTGCCCGTCACACGACAGGCGAGACGGAACAAGTCGACGTTCGGATCGTCCTCATGGAAGTTGACCCCTTCTTTCACTTTAAAGATTTGAATCGGGAAAATCGGCGTCTCCCCGTTACCGAGCCCTCGCTCGGTCGCGCGCAGCAACTCTCGAATGAATATGCGTCCCCACCGGCTCGTGTCGGTGCCGTAATTGATGGAAACGAACGGTACTTGTCCGCCACCACGTGAGTGCATCGAGTTGGCGTTGTGGATGAACGCCTCACACGCTTGATACGTCGCCGCGATTGTTTCAGACTCGGCAGTTTCAAAGAGTTGCTCGGTCGTCCATTCGACTGGTAGCTTTTTGAGCCGCTCGAGCTGACGTTCATACGTCTTTTCGACATACGGTGCGAGGTCGACATCAAACATCGGGAAAGCTTGACCGCCGTGTTGCATGTTTTGGTTCGCTTGAAGAATAATCGAAGCGAGCGCCATCGCCGAGCGGATATCCTGGGGCGGTCGAATCGTCCCGTGCCCGGTATGAAATCCGTTCGTGAGCAAGTGGCCGAGCGGGATTTGACAACACGTCGTCGATCCTGTCACGTAGTAGTCGGCGTCATGGATATACAAAAAATTATCCTCGACGGCTTGACGTGACCGTTCTGATAATAGATATGTCGTCGACAATTGTTTTGATACTTCTGAGGATAATCGTGCCAATTTTCCAAGTGGTGATTTCCCGTCGACGTTGGCGTTCTCTTGTACGAGGTCCTGATCTGGGAGAACACAGACATCTTCATAAAGCTGGAGCATATTCACTCCGCATCACCTCACTATATATTGATTACAAGCGAGTTAATTACTCGCTTAAGTTCCATATATAGATTATGTCATGTTTTTCTGGGAAGTAGTGAAGTCTAAATTGTGAGCATTAAGTGTGACGTATTCGCAAAAAAATAGCCGAGCCCTCATCTGGACTCGACCATACCTTAATGTGAACCATATCACAACTCTTTAGCAGGCTTTACGATTTTAAATTCGACTTCTTCTTTTTCTTCTGACTCTTGGGCTTCACGCAAGCCTTTCGCGTTCAACCATGTATAAATCGCACCCATGAACAAGGCACCACCAATAATGTTACCGAACGTCGCCGGAATCAAATTGTGGATGGCACCGGCAAAGCTTATCGCCTCAGGATGTGGGACGACAAGAGTAAGCGCGAACAAGACGAAGTTGGCAATGACGTGATCAAACCCTGACGCGAAGAAGACGGCGACGAGGAAAATCATCGAGAAGATTTGAGCGAACTCATTTTTCATTTGTTTTGGTAGGAAGATCGCGAGACAGACCATCCAGTTGCAGAAAATAGCACGGAAGAAAATCTCGACTGTCGTGTGATGCATCTTACTCTCGACGACCGCGAACAGCCAGTTGTCCATCCCAAGTTCTTGGATGACCCCAGTCGGCGCGAGCAGCAAGGCGAACAAAACGCCACCGAGCGCATTCCCGACAAAGCAGAGCAACCAGACGAGCATCGTGTCGCTGAGCGTCGTGTACCCCCGCATCGTCGAGGTTGTGAAGTACATCGTATTCCCGGTGAACAGTTCGGCTCCGCCATAGATGATCATGACGAGGGCGATTCCGAATGAGAATCCTCCGATGAGCGTTGTGAACGGAGAATCGATCAAATACATTCCATTGACGACTTTCAGTGTGAAAATTGAAGCGAATCCGATAAAGATCCCCGCGAGCATTGCTCGTAAAAAGTACTCCATTGGCCGATAATGAATCATTTGCGAAGATGCCTGTGCTTTCTTCCGCAACGATTCGAGTGCATGGATTTCCATTGATGCCATGTCACAAACCCTTCTTTCTGTTTGAATGAAACCATTATAATAAGAACGAACATGTGAAATCATTAACAATATAAGCCCGAAACGAATAAATTGCAATCGCCCCTTCCACATGTTGACACATTTTTCACATCGTAATCGTTTACATTTGTCGGATTTGTGACTAGAAAAAAACGACCCTTCGCAAAGGGCCGTTCGAAATGATTATTCTTTGTTTTCAGAAGTCTCTTCCGACTCTTCCGTTGAAGTTTCTGACGCCTCTTCAGTCGCTTCAACTTCGCCTTCTGTCGCTGTATCAGCTTCAAGGTCTTCGACCGCCACCGGTTCATTCACCGATGCGATTTGAAGATCACCCTCAGATACGATTTCGTAATCTTTGTTCTCTGGAATATCAGCGACAGTGAGCGAGTCACCGATGCCGAGTTCAGAAACATCAAGCTCGATACGCTCCGGAATGTTGGCTGGTGTTGCCGAGACCGTTACTTTATAGATCGTCTGTGCCAAGTAGCTGCCTTCTTTGACGCCTTTCGCGTCGCCGACAAGTGTGACGTCCGCTTCGACTTCTGTCGCTTCGTCCATCTTCACTGCCATAAATTCGACGTGCTTGTATTCGTTCGTGAATGGGTCGACTTCTGTCCCGTGAACGAGTGTATTCACTTTCTTACCATCGATATTGAGTTCGATCAAAGCGTTGTCGCCGTGTTCACGAAGAATCTTACGAAGTGCCATCTCTTCGAATGCGACCGGTGTGCTTTCAACTTTGTAGCCGTAAACGACACCTAACACTTTTCCTTCTTTACGCAAGTTAGCGCGGACCGAACGTGGTCGTAATTCTCGTTTCGTTACTTTAAGCGTGTCTGCCATAATCTTTTCCCCCTACTGGTTTATCGATCATGTCTACATCTTGAGGGTGAGGCAGTGAAAAAGCCACCTCTCAACCTCGATGCGTTGAGTGACATGTGTATATTGTTCCCATAGCCACCTATCCATAAACGTAACAGGAGGTTAAAAAAAGATTACAGGCGTGTTAATCTGTACCCCTTGTAAAGGACATTAATAAAAAAACTTATGCTGATTCAAGGAGATGATTCCTGTACTGTACGGGAGTCATCTTTTT
>NZ_JACSLC010000009.1:0-96056 GCF_018617905.1 Exiguobacterium sp. s40
AAAGATGACTCCCGTACAGTACAGGAATCATCTCCTTGAATCAGCATAAGTTTTTTTATTATTGTCCTTTACAAGGGGTACAGATTACATCGGTCAGCTCGTTTTTTATTCGGTATAGAGCGTGTAAGTCGCCTCGAACGACTCACCAGGGTCGAGCAGTTGCATATCTTCTTTATGGCGGATGTCCTTCCGATGACCTTTGTAGTCAGCGTGTCCGAACCAAGGTTCGAGACAAGCGAACGGGGCGTCGGAGTGTGGAGGCGACCAGATGCCGAAATGGGTGAAGTGAGGGGATTCCATGACGATGGCCCGACCGCTCGGTTGATGTCGAAGCGCTGCGTACTCGATTTGTTCAAAGATGAGGGCATCTTGGTCGAACAAGTGATGAGTCAGCGGGATGTAACGGCGTTCCCCGAGAGGTTGATAGGCACCCGTCAAGTAAGGTCCTTCGAGCAATAGACGGTCGAGTGTTCGCGTCTCCCCAAAGTCAATCGTATAGTCTTCAAACGTCCCCCCGGCAAATGGGATATTAAAGGCCGGGTGCCCGCCGATGCTGAACGGGAGGACGGTATCATCTCGGTTGACGACACGATACGTCACGCTCAACTCTTCGCCGATGAGGCGATAGATGACATTCAGTTCGAATGAAAATGGATAGTGTTTACGCGTCTCGACAGAATCGCGCAGGATAAAGCGGACGTGGGTATCGGAAGCCTCGGCGACCTCGAACAGTTCGTCGCGCGCAAATCCGTGTTGGCTCATCGTGTACGTCATTCCGTCATATAAGTAACGGTCGTCGAGCAGGCGTCCGACGAACGGAAAAAGGATCGGGGCTTGCCGGCCCCAATACGTTGGGTCACCTTGCCAGAGGAGCTCCGTCCCGTCGACGTTCCAACTGGTCATTTCGGCACCGTGTGCTTTTAGTGTGACGCTAACTTTCTCGTTGTAAAGTTGCAAGATAGTTACTCTCCTTTGAATGATATGATAAGTTAAGTTTAGGAGTGAACAGTACACAGGACAAGGGGTAAATCATGCGATTTCATAAACTAGCGATTGGATTGATCATGGCTGGTCTCGTGGCCGGTTTAGGCTATAAAGGATATGACGAGTTTAATAGTCAGGCGAAGGAACCGGCGGTCAGCATCGCCACGGACGATAGCGTACTTGGCGGTCTCGAGGTCGGTCAACGCGCGCCGGCCCTTGAACTGGAGACGGTCGAAGGGGAACGCCTATCGCTCGCCGATTACAAAGGACAGCCGGTTGTAGTGAACTTCTGGGCGACGTGGTGTCCTCCGTGCCGTGAAGAACTACCTGAACTGATTAAATTTAGCGATGAGACGGGCGTCCCTGTGCTAGGCGTGAACATCACGAATAACGAACGTCGCGGCCGACGAGATGTCGATGCATTTTTAGAAGAAGTGCCGCTCAGTTTCCCGGTCCTGTTAGACGAAGACGGCGAGGCTGTAAAAACGTATCGCATTGTGGCCATGCCGACGACCTATGTCATCGGATCAGACGGTGTGATCACCGCCAAACAAGTCGGACCGGTCGATTTCGATTGGTTGCGAGACAAAACAAAGTAAATGAACGGACAAAGACAGACTGGGAGTGAACCGGTCTGTCTTTGTCTACTTTTTATAATGTTGTTTGATGAGCGCATCAAAATTCGGTGTCATGTCTTCCTCGAGATAATAGTGATGATTATCTCGAATGATTGTATCGCCAACACGTGCTTCTGATGGCAAGAATCGTCTTGGGATGAAACTCGAGCCGTTGTTCCAACGTAACACGGCATACTTCCCTTCGACCCGCACCAATGTGCCGTACTTAATCATGCCTCTTCCTCCTCAACGAACAGCTTTCTATCTCTTTATTCTTATAGAGTGTATTCCCACATTCCACAAAAGCTACACATATTTGCGCAAGGCTGGACAAGCAAATGGGAACTCAAAGAGGTGACAAAATTGTGAAGAAAGTTAGAAGAAAACGCTTTCTTTTTTGTTTGTTTTCTTCTATAATGAAGGCACGGGGTGATTTTGACGAATTTGTGAACAATGGGGGTATGGTCAATGTTTTCATCAGCTATGATTGGATTGCTCGCCTTAACCGGCGTGACCATTTATGGGATTGACCGTATGTTCACGGTCCGTTCAGAGCGCATCACAAAGAAATAGGTCTACATAATAGGGGGGATCGCAACGTCTTGGGGAGACGTTGCGATTTTTTTGTGTCAATAATCTTGCTGCCGTGACTCGCGATCTTTCGCTTTTTGTTTGACGTGCTTACGGTTCCGTTCATGGACGCGTTGGAAAAAGGCGTGCTCGGGCCAATGGGGAGACCAAACCCGTTCCTCGGGCAGAGCGAGGATATACTCTTCGGCCGCGCTCAGCCGCTCCATCATCTTGCTGCGATCGTCGCATAAATCGCCGTGGCCCGGGACGAGCCAACGAATCTCATACTCATAAATGGCGGCTTGGAGTTTTTGCAAGGAATTCAAATACGCCTCGGCATCATGCTCGATGAACGGAGGCTCGATATTAGACCCGTAGTCGCCACAAATCAGGAGTCGCAGCGGTTCGACGATTAAAGACATATGGGTCGACTCGTGTCCTGGCGTCAATAAAAACGTGATGGGGGTAGAGCCGAGTGCGAGCGTCCCGTCCTCGGAGATCATGATGTCGACGGCCGGTTTGACGATGGGGCGATCGATATAATACTGCTCATAAAACGACTGGATCTCGTCTAACTGCGAGCGCGCATCCGTCTCGACGAACGCCTGAGATGCGATGACGGTCGCATCGGGAAACGCATAGGCACCGATAATATGGTCGTAATGCTGGTGCGTATAGATGACATACAGCTTTTTGCCTTGTCGACGCAGTTCGACGTCTCGGCGGATGGTGGCAATCTCTTCAGGCAGCCAGTTCGGATCGATGACGATTAAGCTCTCATTCGTCTCAATCAACGTCGAAGTCGTTCGCATGAGTGCACTTTCGTAAACAGTGAACGGTTGAAGACGTACTTGAATCACGGGAATCCCTCCTTCTTGTCTTCCATCCTTTTCCCGAATCGTCATCATTTAAGCGTCGCCGGTATGACTGCTATTATCGTGAAAAACAAAAAAGCAGAACGTCGAATGACGTCCTGCTTCATGCACGGTGTACCGTGCGGTTATGTGTGCGAGCAAATTCTCGCGTATATGTCGGTAATTGGAGCGGGTGAAGAGAATCGAACTCTCGTCATCAGCTTGGAAGGCTGAGGTTTTACCATTAAACTACACCCGCATATGAAATTTTAAAATGGAGCGGGTGAAGAGAATCGAACTCTCGTCATCAGCTTGGAAGGCTGAGGTTTTACCATTAAACTACACCCGCGAAACGCTTAACGTTACGGTAATATAATAGCACAGGATTTTAGCTTTGCAAACCCTTTTTTGAAAAAACATTGGTTGTTGCGGCTAGGTCGTCTTGCTAAGATAATAGGAGAGAGGAGTGGATGGGGCATGAGTGAGCGTAAATCCTATTTACAGATGATGAGCGAGGGCTTTCGGATGATGAAAGAAGGCAAACAAATCAATCATGAGACGAAGCTGCGCCAATGGACATTCTCGATCAGCCGTGAGGCGAATTGGCATGTGATTCTCCGGACAGAGCGCTTGAAATGGGTCAGTCCGGCGACCGATCAGTTCATCATTGAACCGTTATTCGTCCAAATCGGGGCATTACAGCTCACGCGTCATCTCGAAACGAACGAAGTACGTTTGACTATCGATGAAGAATGGGGAATTGAAAGTAAGGTCGTCTGTGACGACCAGGAGTGGGAACGATTCGTCGCGTCGCTCAAACAGATGAAGGGGGAGTAGTCGTGAGTCGAGAAAGGCTATATCGGATTGAAGCGGAAGCTCGTGGGAGTGCCTGGCGGGCCCGTGTATTGACCGGCATCCAACGATTCCGCTTTTTTAAAGGGGAATTGCTCGCACCGACTGAACGTCCTTATGTCGTCTTGAGCATCTCACAAGACAAGCAGGCACTCCCCGATTTGATTGAGACGGATATGGGAGTGTTGCTCATCCATGAACGAATCGGTCCAATTTTTATGAACTTATGCCCATACGATATTCAACTCGTTCGAGTCGAGTTGCACACGAGCACCGGAAAGACGGATCAATATTGCGCGCTCAACGTATTGCGTCGCTTCGAGATTGAGCATCTCGAAGATTCAGGCGAATATCGACCGTTAGACCCGGACCGACTCTATTTTTTATCACATCAAACCGTAAGATTAAACTTATTCGGGCACATGATTGCCCAAGACCAAAACAGTCAACGCCTTTACGTAACGGAGCGCCTCAAATATGCGCTCCAAGCGAAGAGGGTGACAGGTCTAGCATTTAAGAAGACGAAGGAGCAAACAGCATGAAGGAATACGAGATTGACGGTTGGATCCGTCTATCCTACCCAGAACACTTTGAATACAATGAAGAAGAAGACCATGTCAGTTTTTACTCGGTCGAGGCAGACGCGCAAGGGACGCTTCAAATGTCCATCTATGAAGCGGAGGAAGCACAAGCCCCGAGTGACGCCGCGCTTCAAGAATTGAACACGTTTTTAGGTGAGTTCCCGATCGACGTCAAAGTCGCCCCAAGCGTCACGTCGGAGGCCGGCGGCATGACGACGGCCTACGCGAGCGGAATTGAAGACGGCATGCATCTCGACGTATGGTCGTTGACAGACGGGAAGCGACTTTTGTTTTTGACGTATGTCGCCGATGAAGTGACGAATGAAAAGTTGGAAATCGAATCGATTATCGACTCGATCGAATGGACATAACAAGAGACACGCACCTATAACGGTTGCGTGTCTCTTTGTGTCTTACTGGAATTTCGGTACATCGAAGTAAAGCGTGTAGGCGTCAAGCTGTTGGTACATGTTATACATACTGGTTGTTTGTTTCGTCGCCCATGCGATGTCTGAAGCGTATTGGTCTGTGCCGGTGTTACTTGGATTGAACCGCATCTTATAGAGTGTGTTCTGTTTCCGGCTCGGATTGTTGATATATGAGTCGCCGATGAACTTGGCACCGCCGATGATGGCAGCTTCCGGTGTGAACCAGCCTTCTTTATAAGCGCGTTCGGCACCTTTGACATGGGCGTTCCCATCGATCGCACCAATGCCATACATGTTGTAGACGGTCTTCGGCGTGACGGCCTTGCCGTCGACGCTCGAGACGAGCGTTCCGGTAGCGAGGCCAGATGTGCCGTGACCTGTTTCAATCAATGCATGTGACAATAGATAAATCTCATTGACGTTATGCGTGCGTGAGGCGTCGATGAACGCCTGGCCACGGCCTGCTAAAATACCTTTTCCAATGAGCGACTTGTTCAAGACGCTGGCAGTCAAGTCAGCGCCCTTCGACAAATCTAGGAATTGGAAGTACTCACGCGAAGTTTTAGCAAACGATGATGGGGAGACTTGGCGCGTGATTTCTTCATCCGTCGCCCGTCGCCATGATTGGTCGAAGACACGGATATGGTATCCGCTCGGACGATAATAAGCGATTGTATAGTATTGATCCGTTTCCCCTGTAATGGCGACATCTTCACCGGGATTGATTACCCCAAACGAGTGGGACGTCATCGCTGCATCTTTTAATACATTGACGTTCCCAGCGACGTTAGCGGCACTCACGTATCCGGTGAATAATCCGTACTTCACTTTGTACCACGTCGTCGAGCCGACTTTATGTGTACCAAGGTAGTCGAGTTTCGTATTGGTCGATACGCTGGTCACGTTCGTTGATGCTGACGATGCGGTCGCCTTCAAATACTGGAATCGAGTTGAGTACAGTTCGGTTGCTATGACTTTTCCGGCCGGTGCGGTCGCTGTTGCCATGACATAGCCCGTAAAGGAACCATATTTCACTTTATACCAAATTGCGGTCCCGACTTGCTGAGAGCCGAGGTAAGCAAGTTTAGTGTGATTCGGTAACGTAGCAAGAGTCGTTGCAGAAGACGAAGCGGTAGATTTTAGATATTGAAACTTCGTCGTGAATAGTTCACCTGTCGTGCTCTTGGAAATCAGCGACTTCGGCACATACGCGTTCGCGGCCCGGAAAGCGTCTGATTGAGAAATGACGTTTCGCTGGGTAGCCACCATCGTCGCGAGGGTATACGGATAAGCCGTCTCTGTGATCACCATCTCTTTGCTGCCGGCAACAGGTGGCGTGTACGGTTTCGTATACGTGAGGGAGATGTACCCTTTCACGAGCGAACCGTTGACGAGATACGAGATGACGCCCCAGTCGCTACCGACGATCGGTTTCACTTTGACGACCGTGCCGTTCGCGAGCGTGCCGATGACGTTTCCGTCCACCGGCTTCGTCCGAACGTTCAGCGTGCCATTGTTGGCGACGACGACCTCGACTTCCCGTTCAGCTTCTAACTGTTCTTCCGGAGCCGGTGGCTTGTCGGCGAAATAAGCGGCGGTCGCATAGCCCGTGAGCGAGCCGTACTTGATTTTGTACATCGAACTCGTCAAGCCAGCCTCAGAAATTTGCTGAACTTTCGTTCCCGTCGGAATGACGGCGATTTTTGTTTTCGGTGAAACAGACCGGTCATAGAGGACGACTCGTTGCGTCGTATAATAATCGGTCACGACGATCACCTCCGGTTTGTCGACTGAGAAATGGCGTGAAGCTGCATAGCCCGTTTTCCCGTCGTAACGTACTTTAAACCATGAGCTCGACAATCCACTCTGCGAAATCTGCTCGATTTTCGCGCCGAATGGAATCGTGTCAATTTTCGTCACACCCGAAGCCGATGAATTATACATCGCCACGTTGCGAATCGCGTAATAAGGTTTGATCACAATCACTTCTGGCGGAGTCGTCGAGAAGTTTCGAGCCGCGGCATAGCCGGTCACGCCATCATATTCAATCTTGAACCACGAACTTGCGAGTCCGGCCTCTGACACTTGTGTCACTTTGCTACCGGCCCGGATTGTCCGTAGACGTTCCGCCCCTGAAGCTGATGATTTATACAAGACGAGGTCACGAGCGGCATAGTAAGGCGTCCGCACAACGGTTTCTGGTTTTGTCTTTGAGAAATTACGTGCTGCCGCATAGCCGGTCACGCCATTGTAGCGGATTTTGAACCAAGATGAGCTCAGCCCTGGCATCGCGAGTTGTTCGACTTGGGCACCGAGTGGGATCGTCGCGATTTTCGTCGCGCCCGAGGCGGAACTGTTATAGAAAGCGACGTTCTTGACCGCGAAGTAAGGGGTCGTCGCTTCCGGCGTCAAGAGCGAAGTCGAGAAGTTCCGGGCCGGGGCGTATCCGACGGTCGAGCCGTACTCGATTTTAAACCACGAACCGGTCGCGCCGAGTGAGGCGAGGTGCGTCACTTTGGCACCTGCCGGAATCGTTCCAATTTTCGTCGCCCCTGAACCTGTCGAGTCATACAGCACGGCTGTCTTGACAGTATAGTAAGGCGTTTCGACAGGCGTCGTCGGTGTGAAGTAGCGGGCTGCAACGTAACCTGTATATTTCCCGTAAGTCACTTTCATCCACGAGCCGGTCGCGCCGTGCGAAGAGATATAGGTCACGGTCGCGTTTTTCGGGATCGTCGTGAGGATGACGGCAGAAGTCGACGTCGACGAACGCAAGTTGACGTTCGCGTCCGCTGTGTAGGCCGATGCCGTTGTCGTCGCTGTCTTTTCAACGGTTGATTTCAATGTCAAATACGTCGCCGACACGTAGCGTTTTTCGCCCTCGAATTCGATTTGGGCCCAGTTATCGTTCGTTGTGTACACTTGAACGGTCTCGCCTTGCGTCAATTTCCCGACAATGTCCGAAGTGGTCGAAGTGGCGGAACGTACGTTTAAAATAGATGTATTCACGGTTCCTTCGTATGTTGCTGCATATGAATGAGCGGGAACAAGCGTACTCAACATTGTGCTAGAGATGAGGACGGCCGTGCTCAATCGTGTGATTGTTGGCTTCAATGTGTTACCCCTTTCGGTGAATACAGATCAACATGTATGTATTCATGTAGTGTGCGGTCTAAGTATAGCGTACTTAAAAATTGGAAAGAAGAATGTAAATTACAAAAAAGGTAAATGAATTAGAAAAGTGATGTATTATTATGGAAAGAAAAAAGAACCTCCTAGGAAATGGAGGTTCTTTTTTCGAATTGTACGGTTTGATGCATCCAATCGCCGATATCGGTCCACACGTCTTGTCGTTGTCGTTCACGCAAAATCTCATGTCTGGCATTGTCATAGGTGAGAACGGTCAACTCGATATCGGCAACTTGGTGTTTATGAACGATTCCCGTGAGTCCTTCACCGTCATGGACGACCGGATCGTCAGCCCCGACAACGAACAAGATGGGTAACGTTTTCGGATGCTCGTGAATCCGGGCAGTGGACGTCACATCGAGTGAGGCGCGGGCGACCTCATGCAAGTAGCCGAGCGTCGGAATGCCACCGCAATCCGGGTCGTTTACATAGGAGGATACTTCTTCTGGAACGCTTGAAATCCAATCGCTCTCGGTCGTGGCGGGTAAGAACTTTAAGTTGTATCGTCCGAACATCAAGCGTTCGAAGAAGCGAGATTGATATTGGCTCCCTTTGAACCGGATGGCCAGATCGATCGCATACAGTCCGATCCGCCCGATCCATCCCGAATGCGGAGGCGGAGACACGGCGATGACGCCAGCTAGGCGATGACCTAACCGTTGCCCGAGGCGACGGGCGAGCAGTGAGCCGAAACTATGGCCGAGGACGACGGTCGGCAACTCGTCTTGATAGTGATCGAGGAGTGAGATAGCGTCATCAACCATTTGATCAAATCCTTCATGTGGAGACAAGTGGGCGTAAGTGGACTGATCCCGTGCCAAAGAACCGGCACCGCGGAGATCGCATAGGAATACGTTAAAACCAATTTCTGACAAAAAATTAGCGAATTCGACATATCGTCGGTGATGCTCGAGCATACCGTGAAAGATGAAGCAATTTCCAATTGGTTGTGAGGCTGGAATGTGTAGCACATGCGTCCGATACCCGTCCGCATACGTATGTTCCGTGACGTCCATCTGTATCCCTCCGTGTCGTTTAAAATAATCCGATCGCTTTACCGGTCTCGTCGATTCCCATATTCAAGGCGGCCGGTTGCTTCGGCAGACCCGGCATCGTCAAGACGTTTCCGGTCAAGGCGACGAGAAAGCCAGCGCCGACCGACGGTTTCAACTCTCTTACGGTCACAGTGAACCCGTACTGGTAACCGAGTTTCGTCGGGTCGTCTGACAGCGAGAACGGCGTCTTCGCCATACAAATCGGCAAGTGTTGCCAGCCGTTCGCTTCGATTTGCGCCATTTGTTTTTTTGCGGTCGCGGTGAACGTGACGTCGGCCGCCCCATACACTTCACGGGCAATCGTCAAGATTTTTTGTTCGATCGAATCGGTCAACGCATAGAGCGGGGTGAATGCACTCTCATTCGACTCAATCGTCTCGATGACGGCCTCGGCGAGCGCGCGTCCGCCTTGGCCTCCGTTTGACCACACTTCACTGAGCGCGACACGTATGTGGTTCGCTTCACACCAGTCGAGGACGGCCGTCAATTCTTCGGCCGTATCCGAATTGAATCGGTTGAGCGCGACGACGGTCGGCAAGCCGAGTTTCCCCATCGTCTCGACATGTTTGGCGAGGAGTTTCAATCCGTTTCCGACAGCTCCGACGTTCTCGACGTGGAGTTGGTCTTTGGCGACGCCGCCATGCATTTTCAAAGCCCGGACAGTCGCCACGAGAACGACGGCGTCCGGATTCAATTTTCCGATGCGTGACTTGATATGACAAAACTTCTCGGCACCAAGATCGGCTCCGAATCCAGCTTCGGTGACGACATATTCGCCGAGTTTGAGCGCGGTTTTCGTCGCAATCAACGAGTTGCATCCGTGCGCGATATTGGCGAACGGACCGCCATGAACGAGGGCTGGTGTCTGTTCAAGTGTCTGCACCAAGTTCGGCTTGAACGCTTCCTTCAACAGCAACGTCGCGGCACCGGCCGCACCGATTTGTTCGGCCGTGATCGGTTCGTTGTCTTGATCGTAGGCGACGACGATACGCTTGATGCGCGTCTCAAGGTCGGTCAACGAATCGGCGAGGCAGAGGATGGCCATGATTTCAGACGCCACGGTGATGTCAAATCCGTCTTCACGCGGTACCCCGTGGGCACTGCCGCCAAGACCGATCGTCACGTGACGGAGCGCCCGGTCATTCAAGTCGAGCACACGTTTCCAAACAATTTTCCGGACATCGATCCCGAGGTCGTTCCCTTGATGAAGATGATTATCGAGCATGGCGCTGATCGTGTTATGAGCTGCGGTGATCGCATGCATGTCGCCTGTGAAGTGAAGGTTGATGTCTTCCATCGGTAACACTTGGCTGAACCCTCCGCCAGCGGCACCGCCTTTTAAACCCATCGTCGGGCCGAGCGACGGTTCGCGCAGACAGACGATCGCTTGCTTGTCGAGTCGGTTGAGCGCTTGGCCAAGCCCAACGGTCACGGTAGATTTACCTTCACCGGCTGGAGTCGGATTGATCGCCGTGACGAGGATGAGTTTCCCGTCTTCTCGAGTCGCCATCCGATCGATGACATCGAATGATAACTTGGCTTTATATTTCCCGTATAAATCGAGGTCATCTTCTTGTAAACCGAGTTTTTCCGCAATCTCTTTGACAGGTAGCATCTCGGCTTGTTGGGCAATTGTTAGGTCGGATAACGGTTTAATCGTCGTCATGTATAAAATCCCTCCACTTTCGAACAATGTAATCTATTTAGCTATTTTCATTCGTGAATCGACCCAGAATCAAGGTTTAATCTTTCGTTAGGGAAGACTCGTTCGTGTTGTCATTGAGTTTATCATAACCCATCGCTTCGTAGAATTCACCCATTGAGTGCAATATATTCCACCCTTTCCGTCAAATGTATCCGTTTTCATTTTTGGTCCAGGAAGGTAAGTTGATAGTGGAGGCGATGAACATGACAGAAACACCGAAACGAATCAAACGGAGACGAAATTGGAAGAAGCCGGCGAGTTTTATCACATTCGTTGGTCCGGCCTTTTTGGCATTTGTGGCAATCGTGCTTATTCCATTTTTCAACGGGATTTATTACAGTTTCACAGATTGGAACGGTGTGACGGGGCAATTGAATATGGTCGGACTGGACAACTACCATCGGATTTTATTTGAAGATGAACAGTTCCGCGCTTCGTTCTGGATTACAACGAAATATACGCTCGTGGCCGTGGTGCTGACGAATATCGTCGGTTTCCTATTGGCTTTACTATTGACGATGAACATTAAGACGCGCAATATCCTGCGCACCGTCTTTTTCATGCCAAACTTGATTGGCGGGCTCATTCTCGGGTTCATTTGGCAGTTTATCTATGTGAAAGGCTTTGAATCAATCGGGGCACTGACCGGGTGGAGTCTGTTCGAACTGCCATGGCTAGGTGACGCTCAGACGGCGTTCTGGGGCATCGTCATCGTCGCCATTTGGCAAGGTGGGGGCTATGTCATGGTCATCTACATCGCGGCGCTCCAAAATGTGCCGACAGATTTACTCGAAGCGGCTAAAATCGACGGGGCAAACCGGTTGAAGATGCTTCGTCATATCACCCTCCCCATGATCATGCCGTCGATCACGATTTGTCTGTTCTTGACCATCTCATGGTCGTTCAAAGTATTCGATACGAACTTGTCACTGACGAACGGCGGGCCGTTCAAATCGACGGAGATGCTCGCTTTGAACATCTATACCGAATCGTTTGTGAATAACAACTACGGACTCGGCTCGGCGAAAGCAGTCATCTTCTTCCTCGTCGTCGCGGCGATTACCGTCACGCAAGTGTACTTGACGAAAAAGCGGGAGGTGGAGGCATGACGACGGAAAAAATTGAACGCATCGAAGCGAATATCGATCAGGCACCACGACAATTGTTGCCGCAAAAGCCGTTGCGGACGGGCGGATATACGGCGGGGCTCGGTCTCGTCGAGTTGGTGGCGATCTTACTCGGGCTCTTGTACCTCGTCCCGTTCTATTACGTCATCGTCAACTCGTTCAAATCGATCGCCGAGATTTACACGAATACGTCTGCCTTGCCGAATGTTTGGCTCGCCTCGAACTATTCAGAGGCATGGGAGGCGATGAACTACGGACGCGTCTTCTTGAACTCGCTCCTCATCACGGCCGGCGCGAACCTACTGATCGTGTTGTTCACATCGATGGCGGCTTGGAAGCTCGTCCGGACGAAACATTGGATTTCGACGGTCATCTTCTTCTTGTTCGTCGCGGCGATGGTCATCCCGTTTCAGTCAATCATGATTCCGCTCGTGAAAGTATCGAGCGTACTCGGGCTGTTAAATAGCCATTGGGGACTGATGGTCATGTATCTCGGGTTTGGGTCAGGCATCTCCGTGTTCTTATATCATGGGTTTATGAAGTCGATTCCGGAAGAGATCGAAGAAGCAGCCATCATTGACGGCTGTTCGACATGGGGCGTCTTTTGGCGCATCGTGTTCCCGCTTTTAAAACCGATCACGGTGACGATCGTCATCTTGAACAGCCTTTGGATTTGGAACGACTTCCTGTTACCTTCACTTGTCCTCCGAGACATCGAACTGCGGACGATTCCGCTCGCGACGTTCTATTTCTTCGGACAATATACAAAACAATGGGATTTGGCACTCGCTGGTTTAGTCCTTGGGATCGTTCCGCTCCTCGTCTTTTTCTTCGGTATGCAAAAGCATATTATCAAAGGGATCACGAGCGGCTCGATCAAATAACCCTTCCCAAGGGATCTCCCCCGTCCGCTACACGGGGGAGAATTTTTTTGAAAAAAGCTGTTGACATTCGTCGGAATATTTATAATAATTGGGTCAATTCAATTGTGAACGACATTGAAAGGACGAGTACACAGAAGACGTAAGCAAAGCGAGCCGGGGAAGGTGAGAGCCCGGACTGAAATCTCTGTCGAAGAACCTCCTGGAGTCGCTACCCGAACGCTTTGCAAGTAGACGTAGCCGGAATGTTCCCCGTTATCGGAACTACGAGATGTTCGTCTCGAAAAAGTGAGTAGATTCGTCTACTAATTTGGGTGGCACCGCGGAGCTTGAAGCCTTCCGTCCCATAGTCCATGGGATTGGAGGGCTTTTTTCTATTGCTCCGTCCCAAAATCCCACAATTGGAGGAAGAAAACATGACAACGACAGCAACAAGCAAGATGAAAGCGAAACAACAGGCGATTACAGTAGTGAAGGCGACATTCGAAGACAAGTTCAGCACGGCGCTTGGGTTGACACAAGTGCAGGCCCCGCTGTTCGTCACATCGGCGAGCGGTGTCAACGACCACTTGAACGGCGTCGAACGCATTATTCAGTTCGACACGCAGTATCCGGGACACGAACTTGAAATCGTTCAGTCGCTCGCGAAATGGAAACGAGAAGCGCTCGGCCGTTACGGATTCGAGGTCGGGGAAGGCTTGTACACCCAGATGTGCGCCATCCGTCGTGATGAAGAGCTCGACGCGACGCACTCGCTTCACGTCGACCAATGGGATTGGGAACGCGTCATCGCCCGGGAACACCGGACGACGGAGTACTTGAAGGCGACGGTCGAATCGATTTACGCGGCACTCCGCGAGACGGAACAGACGGTCGAATCGATGTACGGGATTGAGGCGATTTTGCCAGAGTCGATTCATTTCTTGACGAGCCAAGAACTCGAAGACCTTTACCCGACGCTCACACCAAAAGAACGTGAGCACGCGATTTGTAAAGCGTACGGTGCGGTCTTCCTCTCGCAAATCGGTGGTGCACTCGCCTCAGGCGATAAGCATGACGGTCGTGCGGCCGACTACGATGACTGGTCACTCAACGGCGACATCCTCGTCTGGCACCCGGAACTCGAATCGGCGTTCGAATTGTCGTCGATGGGGATCCGTGTCGACGAGACGGTACTCGCTGAGCAGTTGGCTACAGCCGGTGCCGAAGAGAAACGGAAGTACCCGTTCCACCAAGCCGTCCTCGAAGGACGCCTCCCGCTTACCATCGGAGGGGGCATCGGGCAATCCCGCGTCGCCATGTACTTGCTTCGTGCCCGCCATATCGGCGAAGTCCAATCTTCGGTTTGGCCGAGTGAGATGATCACCGCGTGTGAAGAAGCCGGAATCAGCCTGTTGTAATTATATAGAAGAAACTAAAACCAGGACTTTCTTTTTCAATAAGAAAGTCCTGGTTTTCTGTGCAACATTTTCCACCCTACACGTCAATTTTGACACCTACATAATGGAAGCGTTTTCATCTAAAGTTAGGGTGTACCGATTGGAATCATGAATGTCGACTCTATACTTAGGGAGGAAGCGAAATGAAACGTAAATGGAGATTATCGACCGCCGTGATGACGGCTGGGATGGTATTGACTCTTGCGGCCTGTGGCGGCGGGTCGCTTACGGAAGATGAAGGATCGAACGATGCGAACGCGGATAGCGGGGACAAACAAGACGTCACGTTGAACGTCTTCCAGTTCAAGGCGGAAATCGCCAAAGACCTCGAGGCGATGGCGAAAGAATACGAAGAAGAGACTGGCGTCAAAGTGACCGTCCAAACGGTCGGAGGCGGAGCCGACTATGGGGCAGCGCTCAAGTCCCAGTTCGCGTCAGGCAACGAGCCGGACATCTTCAATAACGGTGGCTTCACCGAAGCACAAACGTGGAAAGACAAGTTGGAAGACTTGTCGGACGAGAAATGGGTCGGTGACTTGACCGAAGTGGCCAAAGAACCGATGACGATGGACGACAAACTGTACGGGATGCCGATGAACTTGGAAGGCTATGGTTTCATCTATAATAAAGAGCTGTTCGATAAGGCGGGCATCAGTGAGTTGCCGAAGACGTTGTCTGAGTTGACGGATGCGGCTGAGAAGTTGGATAAAGCAGGCATCACGCCGTTCTCGGTCGGTTATGCCGAGTTTTGGATTCTCGGAATTCACTTGTTCAACATTCCGATGGCGCAACAAGACGACCCGGATGCGTTCATCCAGGCACTCAACGAGAATAAAGAAAAATTTGAGGACAATGAGCAGTTCCAACAATTCTTGAAACTGTTTGACCTCACCATCAAATACGGCAATAAGAACCCGCTCACGACGGACTATAACACGCAAGTCACACAGTTCGCTCAAGGTGAGACGGCAATACTTCAGCAAGGGAACTGGGCGCAACAGATGATTCTTGACGTGAACCCGGACATCGAGATGGGCTTCGTGCCAATTCCGATCAATGATGACAAAGAGAAGATGGACCGCCTCCCGGTCGGTGTCCCGAACAACTGGGTCGTCAACAAAAACTCCGAGTATAAGGAAGAAGCGAAGGATTTCCTCGAATGGATGGCGACGTCTGATACGGGTAAAGATTACATGGTCAACAAGTTCAAATTTATCCCAGCGTTCAAATCGATTGAAGCGAACGACCTTGGACCACTTGCAGACGATATCTTGGCCTATTCAAACGAAGGCAAGACGATCTCGTGGAACTGGTTCAAGTATCCGGATGGTGCGGTCAACGAGTATGGCGCACTGATGCAAGCATACGTTGGCGGTCAAAAGACAGGCGACGAGATGCTTCAAGACTTCACGAAAGTATGGGCCGATAAGGCGAAATGATAGCAACACAAGCGGCGAAATGACCCCTTCGCCACTTGTGTTTTTTTTATGAAGAAACTGTCACATGAATCCCATAAAAATGACACACATACCCCCCTGGGTTTTCGTACAATATTTTCTGTAAGCGATTGATCAAGAGGAGGGGTTATGAAACGACTAAGCGGGTTACTTGCGTTATGGTTCTTCTCACCGATCACTGTTCAAGCGAACGAGGAACCGGTGTCGCTCGAAGAACCGATTGTGATTCAATCGAACGAAACGTTTAACGGTGAAGGAAAGCGGTTCAGTAGTTGTGAACATCCTGCGTTTCAACTCGAAGGGACCGGGGCCGTGCTCGAGAACGTCGAGATTGAACAGTGCGAACGGACGACCGTACCCGCGGTGCTCGTCGTGGGACTCGGCCATCAAGTCATCGACGTTACGATTGAGGCGACCGGGACCGGGATCGCCGTCGAGAACAGTTACGGGGTCAGGTTGATTCGACCGAACGTGACAGGGAAGGGTGAGGAGGAAGGAATCTCGATCGAGGATAGCGAGGCGACCGTCATCAAAGGAGCCATCGTCGACCACGTCCGTGACGGCATTTATATTGAAAACGGGACCGGATACGAGTTGACCCGGCCGCTCGTCACGAACTCACGATACGGCGTTCATCTTATGTTCCCGACGGACGTCTCGATTGTGTCCCCGAATCTGCACAACAATGAAACTGGCGCGATGGTGATGGGGACCGAGCGCGTCCGTATCGAGAATGGACAAATCTATGATCAAGTCGGTGCGACAGGAATGGGACTCATGCTGTTCGAAGCGATTGAAACGAGCATCCGTGCCAATGCGATTTATGGGAACCGCGTCGGCATTTATGCCGAAAAATCGGAATGGACAGCGATTCATGATAACGGTGTGAACGGAAATGATATCGGCCTAAGGATGAAACGGGCCAACGGGATGACGTTGACCGGGAACGATGTGACGAACAATCGCTATCCCGTCGTATCATTTGAAGCGGCCGATAACGTGATTGTCGGCAACGAATGGGGCGGGCAGACACTCGATTTGACCCAGGACGGGCAGAGCGAGATCCCGTATCGGGCCGACCCATATTTGTTTTTGCTCGCTGATTCGTATGAAGCGTTTGAATTGCTGTACGGGGCTCCAGGGTTGACCGTACTCGAGCGTGTCCTCAGGAGCCCCGACGAGGTCACGCTCACCGATGTTTCGCCACGGGCGACGACGTTCGAGTTAAAGTGGCAGGGGACGGTTGGGGCAACCGTGTTAAGTGGATTATTGATTTTATTATGGCGATTTGGGAGGAAACAAGATGATTACTTATAAGAAGATGGCAGGATTACTTACCGTATCAGGATTGACGCTCGCATTAGGTGCGTGTTCAAGCGCGGCGGCGGAACCGTTTGACATCGAATGGGGCGAGACCGAATGCGTTGTATGTAACATGAAGATCATGGACGAACAGTTCGCTGCCGAGGCGATTATGGACAACGGAAAAGGCTATGCATTCGATGACATCGGTTGTTTGATGCGGGACTGGTATCCGGAACAGACAGAAGAAGACATCGCAGCTATGTACGTCAAAGACTACAACACGAAAGAATGGGTCGACCTTGAAGAAGGAACATTTGTCTACGATAAGATGTCGAAGACACCGATGGCTTACAATATCGTCTCGTTTGCGAAGGAAGCGGATGCTGAGGCATACGTGGACGAGAACGGCGGCATGGTCATGGACCTCGACGACTTGAAAGACCATTCATGGGAGCGCGGGGAAATGAAACAGCATAAAAAGATGAACGCAGATGATGATAGCAAGATGAGTGAGAATGATTCCTCAGAAGGCCACGGACAGTAAATGATGCTGTGGCGGATCGAGTGGTCGCGCACGTTACGTCAAAAAGAGAGTTATGTCTTCCTGTTCACCTGGATGGTGACGCTCGTGCTGCTTGGCGGTCTCGGACAAGCGCTACCGGTGGCGACCGCCTACACGAACGTCAACGCGACATTCCTCACCATCATCGGACTCGTCTTACCGCTTTTCGTCATGTTGACGACGGCGCTCCAGTGGGGAGGGGAGCGGGAGTCGAAACGTTTGCGCCTCTTGACGACGTACCCGCTATCGATGTTTCGCCTCGTCTGGATGCGTTACACCGCCTTTCTCGCGACGCAGGCTTTAATTGTCACGCTCGCTTATGCGCTCTCGTCATTCTTCGTATCGATGCCTCTCAAGACGTGGGTCGTCCTTTGGGCATATTCGCTCGGGCTCATCGCGTATGGGGCGGCGTTCGGGACATTCGTTGGCGTCATCGGTCGAAATCGGCTTCAAGCCGTCCTCATGTCTTTCCTCGTTTGGACGGTCTTGATTTTGTTATGGCCGACGGTGCTCGTCAGTGTCATTGCATGGATACCATACGGTGTTCAGGCGGAAGCGATGGTCGGCGCCTTGTTTTTGAACGGATTTGAGTTGTTGCGCGTCTGGGTGAGCGCAGTATTGGCGGCCCCCGATTTGTTCGGGGCCATCTATGAGACGTTTATTAGGTGGCTCGACGGCCCGGTCGGTACGGCTGTCGTCGGTGCGACGATCATCGGGGTCATTCTCAGTATGTTGGGCGCGGTGGCGTGGTGGTTACGACGGGAGGGTCGACATGATTCAACTTAATCAAGTGGGAAAACGATACGGCGAGTCATGGGCGCTCCATCCGCTTGACGGTGGGATTGACTCAGGCCAGGTCGTCGCTTTATGCGGCAGTAACGGGGCTGGGAAGTCGACGCTGTTGAATCTTATGAACGGCACGATTCCCCCAAGCGTCGGGAGCGTGTCCTTGAACGGTCGAACGATCGATGACGGGAAGGCGTACCATCGGACGTTTGGATACATGCCAGACGACTTTGCGTTCGATTCGTCTTGGACCGTCGGTGAGACGTACGCCTATTACGCATTATGGCAAGGTGTGAAACCGGATTTAGCGTTGTTGGAGCGCGTCGGTCTCGATGGATTGAGAAACCGAGCCGTCGGGAAGTTGTCGAAAGGGATGCGTCAACGTCTCCTACTGGCGCAGGCACTCGTGACGAAACCTGACATCTTGCTCCTCGATGAACCGACGAACGGACTCGATCCGACTTGGATGCGTCTGCTCGGTGGCTTGTTGCGGGAAGAAGCTGAGCGTGGTGCGACGATCGTCTGCTCGACACACCAGCTTGATGTGGCAGCGATGCTCGCTGATGAAGTATGGATGCTCAAGGACGGTCGGCTTGCAGGTCGCGTCCTCGTCACGGACGAAGCGGCGGCTTATGCTGAAATCAAACGTTTCTTTTTCGAATCGGAAGTTGAGGCTTGTCAAACCGGCGCGGCTCGCACAAAATAATAGACAGTTGAAGTGGTGCTCGGAACCTTCCGGCACCACTATTTTATTGGGGAGATGAAACAAATGAGAAAGAATGTTACGGTCGCGCTGTTGTTGGCGACTTTTTTAGCGGCGATTGAAGGGACGGTCGTCTCCGTCGCAACGCCGGTCATCGCGAGCGAATTGAATGGGGCTGCCCTCGTGAGCTGGGTGTTTGCCGCCTTCTTGCTGTTCACGGCGGTATCGACACCAATCTATGGGAAGGTGGCCGATTTGTTCGGCCGAAAGCGTGTCCTGTTATTTGGAATCGGGCTGTTCACGCTCGCCTCACTTCTTTGCGGACTTGCCACATCGATGGAACAACTGATTGTCTTCCGGGCGCTTCAAGGGCTCGGCGCCGGTGCGGTATTACCGATCTCGATGACGATTATCGGCGATTTGTATAAATACGAAGAGCGCGGCAAGATTCAAGGGATTTTGAGCGCGGTGTGGGGCGTATCGGGCGTTCTCGGTCCGGTCATCGGCGGGTTCTTGGTCGAGACGTTGTCTTGGCGTTACGTCTTCTTATTGAACGTACCGTTCGCACTGTTATCGTTCATCATGATCGTCACGTTCTATAAAGAGACCGTGACCGAGACGACGGAACGGATTGACGTCAAAGGAGCGTTGTTGTTCGCGTTCGGTACGACGGCGTTCTTGTATGGGCTGATCACGTTCAGCGAGACGAACGTCTGGACGGCCTCGGTCGTCGCCAGTGCCGTCTTCAGCGTCATCTTGCTCACCAGTTTCTTCTTATCGGAACGACGGGCGAAGACACCGCTCTTGCCACTCGAATTATTGAAACAACCAATCATCGCGTCGATCAATGGGGCCGTCTTCTTCGCGGCGTGGGTCCTCGTGTCAATGTCGGCCTATATCCCGATTTGGGCACAGGCCGTCCTTGGGAAATCAGCGACCGAAGCCGGATTCATGCTCATGCCACTCTCGGTCGCTTGGACATTCACGTCGATTATCGGCGGCCGTACACTTGGAGCGGCCTCGCCACGGCGTCGGGCCGTGACAGGAATGAGTCTCTTGTTGATCGGGACAACCATCTTGACGCTGCTCACGCAATCAAGCCCAGATCTGTTCGTCTACCTCGCTGTCGCCATTATTGGCGTCGGGTTCGGCTTGTCACAGCCGATGTTCATCGTCGTCTTGCAGACCGTCGTATCTTACCGGCAACGCGGGACCGCGACGGCCGCGAACTCATTTTTGAGTACAGTCGGTCAGACGCTCGGTGTTGCCGTGTTTGGTGCAGTATTCAACTTTATCGTCCTCAGCGGTTTCCGTGACGAGGCGGGCTTGAGCGACGTATCACTCGAATCGTTCTTTAATCGAAGCGTCACCGAGACGTTAAACACGACGGTCCGGCTCCAAGGCGAGCAACTCATCGCCACGGGATTGAATACCGTCTTCATCGGAGCGGCACTCGCGGCGTTCATCGCATTGTTGATCGCGCTTCGCTTACCAGCTAACCCACCCGAACCTTCACGCGACAACTAAAGACACGGTATGATGGTGAAAAGGAGGCGATCATGTTGAAACGATGGATCCTTGTGTTATCTCTTGCCGTATTAGCAGGTTGTGCATCGGAACCTGCTGACGCACCGGCGCCAGAGGAGACTCCGGGCGAAGAGTCGACTGAAGAAACACCTGCGGAAGATACACCAGGCGATACACCAACATCGGAAGCAGACGATTCGCTGACATTCGGTGCGAGCGAGTCTGTCGTTGAGCAATTGGACGTACCGTGGTCGATGGTAAGGACCGACGAAGGGTGGCTTATCTCGGAACGAGGTGGCACAATCGCCGTCATCGATGCGGACGGGAATCTCGACCGACAACCGGTCGTCCTCGAAGAAGATGTGCTCGAAATCGGTGAGGGCGGTTTACTCGGCCTGGCCTTGACGACAGATTTCACGACATCCCGACAAGTGTACGCCTATCATACGTACGGGACACCTGGGGACGTACGAAACCGGGTCGTCGAATTGACGTGGGACGGGGAGCGCTTTGAAGAGACGGCTGTCGTGCTCGATGAGATCCCAGGCGCCCAGTTCCACAACGGCGGCCGCTTATTGCTCGATGGCGACGCACTTTGGGTCACCACGGGAGACGCCCTCGTTCCGGATCTCGCTCAAGATGAGACGTCGATTGCCGGAAAAGTGTTACGGGTGTCCTTATCCGGAACAGGCGAGCCGACCGATTGGATTTATTCGTCGGGCCACCGCAATCCCCAAGGCTTGACGAAAGTTGGCGACACGCTTTATGCGAGTGAACATGGGGCGTCCGGTCACGATGAAGTGAACATTCTCGAGCGGGGAAACAACTATGGCTGGCCGCTCATCGAGGCAGACCAGGAACAAGATGGTCTCGAGACACCATGGTTCGAAGTCGGAGAGACGTCGTGGGCACCTTCGGGAATCGCGGCGGACGACCGTTACGTGTACATGGCGACGCTTCGGGGGAATCGCCTTGTTGCCATCGACCGAGAGACAAAAGAGGTCACCCCGCTCGTCGAGGACAAAGGGCGTATCCGTGATGTCTGGTTAGGAGACGGAGAGCTCTACTTCATCACGAACAATACGGATGGACGCGGAAATCCGAGCAATGAGGATGATCAGCTGTATCGCTTGACCCTCGAATAGAAACTGACACCCGTGTCAGTTTCTATTTTTTTTGTTGTCGATATCCAATTATCAGGTATAATGGACTTCATATGGAAAATGAAGGGAAATTTTACATGAAACAATCGCAATTGGTACATAAGAACGAAAAACTGTATTTTGGACTGCTCGTCGCGGCCAGCGTGTTGACGGTGGTGTTAGGAATCGTCTTCACAATCGCCTCACTCGGTATTTTCTTATGGATAATCGGAACGATTTTAGCACTGTCTCTATTCACGCACTGGCTTCAAATCGGATATATTCGCACGAACGGCGTCAAAGTGACAGAGCGTCAATTCGCCGACTTGCGTCATACGTATCAGCGTGTCGGGCAAGAGATGGGGATTCGCCTACTCCCGGACGTCTATATTCTTCAAGCCGGGGGCGTCTTGAACGCTTTCGCGACACGTTTCTTCCAAAAGAACATGGTCATCTTGTATTAGGATATCATCGAGTTGTCACGTGATGGGTACACGAAAGAAGTCGAGTTTGTCATTGCGCATGAACTGGCACACATTCGCCGTAATCACGTTCAAAAACAGTGGGCCATGATGCTCGGCGGCTGGATCCCGTTTTTAGGGTCTGCCTATTCGCGCGCCTGTGAATTTACGTGTGACCGCATGGCCGCCCACTACATTCAAGAACAAGCCGCATCGAAACGTGCCCTCACGATTCTTGCGATCGGTGGGAAGTTGGCACAAGAAGTGAGCGAGTTTGACTACTTGTACGAAGCGAGCCGTGAGAACGGATTTATCGCCAAGTTGAGCGAGCTGTTATCGACGCATCCGCCGCTCCCGAAACGGATTGCGGCCATCGCGACGAACGCGGGTGAAACGAACGTTCCGGTCTTCAAGACGGCCGGATACGTCAAAGGTTCGATTATCAGCACGATCATCTTGAGCGTCATTGTCAACGTGGCCATCGTCGCCTGGTTGTTCACGAGCGATGGATTGACGGGCTTATCGGAAGGCATCGGCTCACTTGATGCGATGTCAGAAGAACCGATTCAAGAACTTGCCTATAACGCCGCAACGTACGAAGAGTTTGAGGCTTTATTGGCAGACGGGGCTGACGTCAACACGCAAGACTTGTACGGCGACACGCCGCTTCATAACTTGCTCTATAATGAAGGCGTGGACATCGATACGGTTGGGTTGTTGCTTGAGAACGGCGCCGACGTCTCGCTTGAGAACGAGGATGGCATGACGCCGGCCGAACTCGCTGCCGACTCCGGTCAACCAACAGGAATCATCGAATTGATTCAATCGTACGAGTGAACAGAGAGGTTTATGGCCATGCGTGTGGCCATAAACCTTTTTAATAACAGCTGTTGCAAACGCTTGCATGGACCGTGATATAATGACAGCGAGGATGCGATGCGCGGATGAGCATTCGGACGAAGCTTACGGGAATGATCGCCTTGACGATTATCGTTCCCGTCATTTTGGCGACGGTCATTTCTTTTTGGTACGTCAAAGATAGGGAGCGAGAGCGGGGGCTCCAGCTCACCGAATGGTCGCTTGAGCGTGGGACGCTGCAAATGGAGCGATATATCTCGGACTTGAGCCGCCTGCCGACAAGTCTATATGCGAACCGGGACGTGCTCGATATTCTCGAGTATGGGCCGGGGCTATCCCTTCAGCAGACCGAATTGGAAGTGAGACGGGCGCTCCTCGGAATGTACTTGTCCCGCGAGGATGTGGCCCAGATTCAACTGCTCATGCTCGAAGACATGGACTCGTTCGCCGCTTATAAAATGAAAGTGTCCCCGCGTTCGAAACAGCAACCGAGTGCGATTCAACAGCAGTTGTTGAAGGATGAAGAGAGTCGCGTCCTGCTCGAGGCCTCGCATCCGCTTGTGCCGTATCATGATTTCGGTCCGCTCGTCTCGGAAGAAGAGGTCGTCACGCTTCATTTTCGGCTCGATAAGATTGAGACGGACCAGCCGCTCGCGATTCTTTCCATTGATATCCCGGAAGACGTCTTCATCGGTCAGCTCGCCTCGTTACAGAACAACCCGACTGAGAGCCTCTGGTTCATCGGAGGCGGTAATCAGGTGTTCGCGCAACTCGGTGACGGTGAAATCCCGCAAAACGTGTCGACGAACTCGTTGTCGAGCGACGGGAAGCATCACCGCATTGTCAAATCGTTCGAGTTTGAGAACCAGACGTTTTACGTCGGGAAATCGATTCCTGATCGTCTGTTGACCGAACCGGCATCGCGGACATCGTTTATCATCTTCGTTGTTGGGATGGTGTCGCTCGTATTGGCGTTGATCGGTGCGACCTACGCTTCGATGCGCTTGACGACCCCAATCAAGACACTGACATCGAATATATGGCGCATTGAACAAGGGGATATGACGGTCTCGTTCGATTCCCTGGGAAATGATGAGTTCGGTGTGCTCGGACGGCAATTCAAACGGATGATCGAACGCATTGACGATTTGATTCAACGCGAGTATCGTCTGGCGCTCGAAAATCGGACGAATGAACTGAGAGCGCTTCAAGCCCAGACAAACCCACATTTTTTATTCAACGCCTTGCAGTCGATTGGGACGCTCGCGTTGAAAGGGGACGGTAAGACGGTGTACCGTCTGATTACCCAACTCTCGTCGATGATGCGTTACACGATGCATCCGGACGAATCGATGGTGACGCTTAGGCGAGAAGTCGCCCACCTCACGTCTTACATTCGGCTGCAGCAAGTCCGGTTCCCGGATCAATTCGAGATCGAGGTCGACGTGCCGGAGACGCTCCTCGATTTGACCGTGCCGAAGATGATTTTGCAGCCGCTCGCCGAGAACTTCTTTAAGCATGGATTTGAGCGGGACGGTGCGACAGCAGCGAACCACTTCTCGGTCCGGATTCACCAAGCAGGGCCAGATCTCGTGATTCGATGTGAGAATAGCGGACGCGATATCTCGGACGAAGAGCTAGCGCTGTTAAAAGAACGGATTGAGAAGTCGACCCAACCTTTGAATGGTGCAGAAGGCACCGGTTTAAAGAACATTCGGGATCGACTCATGTTAAACTATAATCGGGAGGCTCAGTTTATGTTGGCTACACCAGAGACAGGCGGATTTCGTATTGTCATGCGTTTCCCGGCCGTAAAGGAGGCGGATGCGTCATGACGAAAGTATTGATCGTCGATGATGAGTCGCCGGTCCGGGAAGCCGTGAAACTGCTCGGGGAGTGGGAACAGCTCGGCGTCACGAAAGTGATCGAGGCGCAGGACGGGGAAGAAGCAAAACGAATCATCGCCAAGGAACGGCCGGCACTGATTTTATCGGACCTACAGATGCCTCGTTGTAACGGCATCGAGCTGATGGAATGGGTTCATAAGGAAGCTGAGGCGACCAAGCTAATCGTATTGACCGGTTATGACGAATATTCGTACATGCGGCGTGCGATTCAGCTCGGTAGTTTTGATTACTTGTTGAAGCCGATCGACCCGGACGTCTTGAATGAGACGCTTGCACGCGCTCTTGCTGACGTCACGCCTGATGAAGCGGATCCGATTCTACAGATTGGTGCGTTCATCGAGCGCCATTATGCGGAAGAACTCAGCTTACAAGGGATGAGCGAGCGCTTTTACTTGAGCCGCGAATACATATCGCGTCGCTTCAAACAACAGTACGGCGTCAACTTATCCGAATATTTGCTGTCGATCCGGATGCTCGAGGCGAAACGTCTCCTTGAGACGAGTAGACAACGTATTTATGAAGTCGCCCAAGCGGTCGGCTTTTCGGATGATAAATATTTCCGGAAAGTCTTTAAAAAACAGGTTGGCATCACCCCGAATGAATATCGGGAGCAGTGTCACCGACTATCTTGAAGGAGGAATTTAATCATGAGTGTACACATTGGGGCAGAACCAGGACAAATCGCAGAAACGGTATTGTTACCGGGGGATCCGCTTCGCGCGAAATATATCGCGGAAACGTTCCTTGAGGACGTCGAGTTATATAACGAGGTCCGCGGGATGTATGGCTTCACAGGAACATATAAAGGGAAACGCATTTCGGTTCAAGGGACAGGAATGGGCGTTCCATCGATGTCGATTTACGTGAACGAATTGATCATGTCATACGGCGCGAAAAACTTGATCCGTGTCGGTACGGCCGGTGGGATTCAAGAAGACGTTAAAGTACGTGACGTCGTCATCGCGATGAGCGCATCGAGTGAGATGGGTCAAAACCGTGTGCGCTTCAACGGGATGGACTATGCACCGACAGCGACGTTCGACCTCCTACATCGCGCTTATATGAACGCTGAAAAGGCCGGCATCCCGGTCAAAGTCGGTCAAATCTTCACAGCCGACCAATTCTATCAAGATGATTTCCACCATTTCAAGAAGTGGGCCGACTTCGGTTGCCTCGCCATCGAGATGGAGGCGGCAGGACTCTACACACTCGCTGCGAAACATAAAGTGAACGCGTTGACGATCCTTACGATCTCAGACCACTTGTTGACAGGAGAAGAGACGACATCCGAAGAACGTCAAACGACGTTTGACGAGATGATCCGTGTCGCACTCGATACAGCGGTCGAAGTCACGAACTGATGCAAATGCCCTACAAGCCACTGGTTTGTAGGGCATTTTTGTGTCCGTGCGCCTTCCCGTGTATACAAAGTGAAACCGGCAAGCTAGACTGAAGCTGAAACGAACAGTTCGAAAATCGGGCTGTACCAAGGAGTTGTGACTATGAACAAAGCATCTGCCTTTGTCATTTATAGTATCGTCTTTTTTGCTTTCTTTGATCTTTTTGCCCAGCTTCCAGTCATGAGCACGTTCGCGACATCGGTCGGTGCGACACCGTTCATCGCCGGACTCGTCATTGCCATTTATTCGTTGTCGAACACGTTCGGCAACATTTTATCGGGAATCTGGACTGACCGGATCGGTCCGATTGTCATCTTATTCGTCGGTCTCGGGCTATCGAGCCTCAGTCTATTGTCATACCATCTCGTCGACACATCGACGACGCTTCTCATCGTCCGCATCGTGCACGGGTTCGTCGCCGGCTTGATCGTACCGGCCGCGTTCACATTGTCTGCCAATTTGACCGCAGCAAACCGTCAAGGGAAGAAAGTGGCATTGACCGGCAGTTTTGTCGGGTTGGCGGCCATCATCGGGCCGGCGTTCAGTGGGATCATGGCGAGTCGAACGACCGTCCCCGTCGTTTTCACATATGTCGCGTTTTATGGGGCGATGGTCGCATTACTTGCACTCATCTTTTTACGTCCGTCGAAACTGTCGCTCGGAACATCGAGCCGTCAAGAAGAAGGAAAATCACGGCTTGAACGTGACGTCGTGAAGGCGTATATCGGTGCCTTCCTTTTAATGTTCTCGCAAGGTGCGATCGCGTTCTTGCTACCGCTTTATGTACAGTCGCTCGGCTATGACTCCCGCTTGAGCGGGACACTGCTTAGTACGTTCGGAATCATGGCGGTGCTCGTATTTGTGTTACCGACGAACCGTTTGTTCGATCAAATCGAACCAGCGAAACTTGCGGCACTCGGTGTCGGCATTCTTGGTGTGAGCCAACTGTTGATCGGCCGTGCCGAGACATCTAGTCTCTTATACGGGGTGCTCGCCTTGTACGGTGTCGGTTTCGCGATCTTATTCCCAGCCATCAACACGATGTTGATCAAAGCCACCAACCATGCCAACCGTGGCAAATCCTACGGATATTTTTATGCCTTCTTCTCGCTCGGGACGGTAACGGGATCGGCTTTTTTAGGCTGGCTTTCCATCACGTTGACGCAAAAATTCACGGTGACCGGAGGCATCTTGCTCGCCGCCGGGTTGGTTCTCGTCATGATGCAACAAGCGAAAAAGCGGAACGTGCCCGTGAGATAAGGCAGACCGAGAGTGTGCGGAGCGAAGGTTCAAAATGGTCGATGGCCAAGAGAAAATGATAAGATGAAGCTAGCGCTATCATCTAAGGGAGGCAGATTTATGCTCGCACCAATCGAACAGTTGACCATCGAAGAGCTCATCCGTAAACAACGTCGCTTCTATCGGACACAAGCGACCAAATCGCTCGCATTCCGTCTCAGTATGCTGACGTTTTTAAAAGAATCGATTAAACATCATGAGGCCGAAATTCTCCAAGCGTTGGAGCAGGATTTGAACAAATCGGAACTCGACGCGTTCACGACGGAGATTGGTTTCGTCTACGATGAGATTACACGGACGACTCGTGAGTTGAAACGTTGGATGCGCCCGAAGCGAGTCCGCGGTGCTTCGATTCATCTCGGGACGAAAAGTGAGGTCATGTATGAACCTTATGGCACGGTACTGATTATCGCTCCATGGAACTACCCGTTTCAATTGGCGATGGCACCGCTCATCGGAGCGATTGCCGCAGGGAACACGGCCGTCGTGAAGCCTTCGGAATTGACACCGAACGTCGCCCAAATAATCACAAAAGTGCTCGAACGGGCGTTCACTGACCGCTACGTCGTCAGCGTCGAAGGAGATAAAGACGTGGCGACGGAACTGCTCGCAAAGAAGTGGGACCATATCTTCTTCACTGGGTCGACACCGGTCGGAAAAATTGTCATGGAGGCGGCGGCAAAACATTTGACGCCGGTCACGCTTGAGCTCGGCGGGAAATCGCCGGCCATCGTCCATGACGATGCCAATATCGAGATTGCGGCGAAACGGATCGCTTGGGGCAAATGGATGAACGCCGGGCAAACGTGCGTCGCTCCAGACTATGTCCTCGTCCATGAATCGAAACGAGAGGTATTCCTCGAAGCCATTAAACGTGAAGCGTTCACGATGTTCGGGAATGGCGTCGGGACGAAGCGGTTCACACGAATCGTCAATGAGACACATTTCGACCGCTTGATCGGATATTTGACGGAAGGCGACGTATTTTTCGGAGGTCAGACCGACCGAGATCAATTGAAGATCGCTCCGACTGTATTGACGGACATCGAAGAAGACGCAAACGTTATGAAGGATGAGATTTTTGGGCCGATTCTACCGGTACTCACGTATCGTCAACTCGACGAAGTGATTGATTTCGTCGCAGCGCGCCCACACCCGCTCGCGCTCTATTTGTTCACTGAGACGAAAGAGGTGGAGCAGAAGGTGATGAAGCATCTCGCGTTTGGCGGAGGTTGTGTCAATGATGTCCTTATGCATTTGACGAACCCGAACCTGCCGTTCGGTGGCGTCGGTGAGAGCGGAATGGGCTCGTATCATGGTCGCTACAGCTTTGAGACGTTCAGCCATGCCAAATCGATTTTACGCAATACGACGAAATTTGATTTACCGGTTCGTTATCCGAACTTCAAAGGAGCCGAGAAGTTGATTCGACTCGTCTACCGATGATTGGATTAGACTGCAGAGAGCCTGCAGTCTTTTTTTTGTGAACGAAAAAATAAGAAGATTGTTTGAAATGTCACATACTTTTATGAAAATGCCCATTGCCCTCCTGTATAATAAAACCATATATCACGCACGAGGCCAGATTAGGCATGAGACCAGTGGAGGGAGCAGACAACATGACTATGAAATGTGGGACGACCCAACCGAACAGCTTCGTCTTCTCAGAAGAGACGAAACAGCTCTTATTCGAGATGATGACGTTTCAAGAATATTCAAAAGCGAGTATCGTTTGTTGGGAAGGAGAAAAATGCAGTAAGTTCTTTTATTTGAAGAGCGGTACCGTCAAATTCACGAAACTGACGAAAAAAGGGAGTTCGCTCATCATGTTCATATACGGCGCTGACGACTTCTTTGGAGAGTTCGACATCGACGATGTATTCCCGAGCTCCTACAGTATCGAGACGACCGAGGACAGTGTCATCGGCTGGATTTCAAAACAAGAGATGGACGAGCTCGTGCGTCAAGACGCGCAGCTGGCTACGGAGGTGTTGCGTTGGACTTCGATGATGCGTAAACAGTCCGAGATGAAGTTGCGTGACTTGTTGCTGTATGGAAAGCCAGGGGCGCTCGCCTCGACGTTGCTTCGCATGGCGGCGATGGACGGCGTCGAGTCAGCAGAAGGGATCGTCGTGCCGAAACATCCGTCAGACGGGGAGCTCGGGCAGCTGATTGGCGCACCTCGCGAGACGGTGAATCGGATGATGAACCAGTGGCGGAAGGAAGGCATGTTGACGACGACGGGGACAGAGATGATTTTGCATGACATCGATTTCTTGAAAGAGCTATGTTACTGCGAAGGCTGTCCCGCCGGTATTTGTCGGCTTTAATCTTTCAAGAGAGCTGCAACGTTTCACCTTGTCAAAGCGCGTGAAACCGAATAGGTGGTTGACTCGATTCGTATCGGGACAATCGCCTTTTTTGTATGCCTTTATACAAAATGTGAACTTTATGTGTGGAAACTACGCAAATTTGATGTGATTGTCACTTTTGAAGTGACAAATGTCACATATTAATCAGTGCCCCTTTTCATACAATGAAAGTGGAAATCAAAGGGAAAGGGGTCCTTCACGTGGAGAAAAACGATGGACAAGAACCGAACTTAAAAGGCACGTTCACATCGGTCATGATTGTCGCTGGCGTCATCATTGCCATGTGGTCGTCGGTCTTTTACTTATTTGTGACACGATAACGAGCAAGAGGAGGGAAGCACGATGCATATTCATAAACTTGAGAAGTATTGGTTAGTATTCGGCATTATTCTATTAGGTGTCTTTTTGACAGTGCTCGGTATCTCTGCGTTTGCGGCAGGGAATCAGCCGGCTTCGGACGCCGATTTGATCGACCCGGCAAAAGTGCATCAAACTGCACCGTTCGACAAACCAGGGCTTCATAAAATCGGTGACAACGAGTATGAGCTCGTCATGGTCGCCCAAGCGTTCACATTCACACCGGGCAATGTGGAAATCCCAAAAGGGGCGAAAGTCACGTTTCTCGTCACGTCACCGGACGTCGTCCACGGGTTCCAATTGACAGGGACACCGGTCAATATGATGGTCGTGCCAGGCCACATCAACTCGCTCACGTATACGTTCGAAGAAGCAGGCGAATTCTTGATTCTATGTAACGAATACTGTGGGACCGGACATCACATGATGTCGACAAAAATTAAGGTGGTGGACTAAATGAATGACGTAGCCTCAAAATTAAAACAGTGGGAAATGGAACGCGGCGTACCGGTACCAAGTATCGGTGTTAAAGAAGCGCGCCTCGCCTATGCCCATGTCGTCATTTCGGTCCTCGCCGTCCTGATCGGCGGTTTGGCAGGACTCATGCAGACGCTCATCCGAACGGGCGTCATCCCGGAAGTGTTCGGTTATTATCAACTCTTGACCGCGCACGGCATCATGCTCGGTCTCGTCTTCACGACAATGTTCATCATCGGTCTTCTTTACGCGCTCCTCGCTAAGTCGTTCGGACGTTTTGAGTCGTTCCCGACCCGGGTCGCGTGGCTCGGATTTTGGATGATCATCGCCGGTGCCGTGCTCGTCACGATCATGGTGCTCGCCAATAAAGCGACCGTGTTGTATACGTTTTACGCGCCGCTCATGGCCGACCCGATCTTCTATATCGGCCTCGTCTTGTTCGTCGTCGGCACATGGTTGTCTGCGTTCGCCATGTTCCGGATGTATGCGGACTACAAACGGGAGAACCCAGGTATTCACCCGCCGCTTCCGGCGTATATGAGTGTCATGACGATGCTATTGTGGGTCATCGCAACGCTTGGTGTTGCCGGAACGATTCTGTTCCAGCTGCTACCGCTCTCGCTCGGATGGAAAGATACGGTCGGGATTGAGTTATCACGGACGTTGTTCTGGTACTTCGGTCACCCCCTCGTCTATTTCTGGCTCATGCCAGCCTATATCGTCTGGTATACGGTCGTGCCGAAAGTCATCGGCGGGAAAATCTTCTCGGATGCGCTCGCCCGGATGGCGTTCCTGTTGTTCCTCTTGTTCTCGTTCCCGGTCGGTTTCCACCACCAGTTGACAGAGCCGGGGATTGAGCCGTTCTGGAAGTTCGTTCAAGTCATCTTGACGTTCCTCGTCGTCATCCCGTCGTTTATGACGGCGTTCTCGCTGTTTGCGACGTTCGAGCTTCGCGGTCGCGCACTCGGTGCCCGTGGGCTATTCGGTTGGGTCAAGAAAATGCCATATGGGGATGTCCGTTTCCTCGCGCCGTTCGTGGGCATGTTGTTCTTCATTCCAGCCGGAGCCGGCGGGATCATCAACGCATCGCACCAATTGAACGCGATGGTCCACAACACACTTTGGGTCACAGGTCACTTCCATATCACAGTCGGGACGGCCGTCGCCTTGACGTTCTTCGGAACGGCATATTGGCTCGTACCGGTATTGCGCGGTCGTACACTCACGAAAAAGATGAACCGACTCGGATTGATTCAAACGGGAACGTGGGCGTTTGGGATGTCAATCATGTCTTACGCAATGCACATCTCAGGACTCCAAGGTAACCCGCGTCGGACCGGACCGGCAACGTACTTCTCGGATGCGCTTACGCGCGAATGGATTCCATACCACATCGCCATGGCGATTGGCGGGACGATCCTCTTGATCTCGGTCCTCATCTTCGTTTACTCAATGTTCAACTTGTCGTTCCTCGCGCCGAAAGGAGAGGAAGAATTCCCGCTCGCTGAGACGGAAGAGGCAGCGATGGAGACGCCTCGTTTCTTTGAAAACTGGAAACTATGGATCACCGTCACGTTCGTCTTGATCGCGTTCGCTTATACGGTCCCGATTTGGCACTTGATTGAGAGTGCGCCACCGGGAGCGAAAGGCTGGGTGCTCTGGTAAACTGAAGTCAGCCCTGTAGTTTAGGGCTGACTTTTTTTGTAGGAAGGGGATGAGGGGATGGACACTTTACGGGAAACCATTCGTCGAGAACACGCCAAGTATCCGCAAGGCCGGCCGTTCATCGTCGCCATCGATGGATTGAGCGGAGCTGGGAAGACGACGCTTGTTGATCAACTGTGCGGGACCTCACCGAAGGAAGTGATGCTACATATCGATGATTTTATCGTCGAGCGGCATCGGCGTTACGGGACGGGACAATCGGAAGCGATGGAATATTATGCGCTCCAATGGGACGTCGACTTACTTGTCCAGACGTTGTTCGAACCGTTGCGGCAAGGGGAGACAACGCTGACGTTACCGTACTATGCGCGCGACCGGGACGAAATCGTCATGCGAACGATCGAGATTGCTCCGAACGCACTTGTCTTGATTGAAGGGATTTTCTTATTGCGAGCCGAGTGGCGCGATTATTTTGACTACGTCGTCTATCTCGACTGCCCACGAGAGGTCCGGTATGAACGGGTCTTGAATCGGGATACGTATATCGGCGAGTTGTCGGAGCGGATTGCCAAGTACGAGCGCCGGTACTGGCCCGGAGAAGTGCATTATTTGAAGACGGTCAACCCGAAAGCCAAAGCCAATCACATCGTTCAATCCAGTTGACGCATCCACTTATAGGAGGATGCGTTTTTATTTTGGAAAAAACTGTTGACTCCGTTAGTGTACTATGGTGATAATACAGTCAGGTAGTGTATTAGTCGCATCATACACTTAGAGAGGTGACCACATGATCATACAATTCAACACGAGAGCCCCGGTCTACATCCAAGTCGTCGACTACTTCAAAAAGAAAATGGCACTTGGCGAACTGAAAGCGGGCGAAGAGATGCCGTCGCGGCGTGAGTTAGCGAGCGAATTGAAAATTAACCCGAACACCGTCCAAAAGGCGTTCAAAGAAATGGAGGAACAACAATTGATTACGACCGAACGGAATCGCCCAAGTCGCGTGACGACCGATGAACATGTATTGAAACGGATCCGTACCGAACTCGTCGATGAGGCGGTCGCCGTCTTCGTCGAATCGATTCAAGAACTCGACGTCACGATGGATGAGCTCGTCGATAAAATCAAACGGCAATACGGGGAGGGGAATCTCGATGATCGAAGTATTGGGAGTTAAAAAACGTTACCGGAGAAAACAAGTTATCGAAGACGTGTCGTTCACAGCCCAAAAAGGAGAAATCACGTGCCTGATCGGCTTGAATGGGACCGGGAAGTCGACCATTCTCAAAGGGATCATGGGGCTGACGCCATTCGACCGGGGCACGGTGCTCGTCGACGGCAAACCGCTCGACTTGAATCGTGTCGCGTTCGTACCGGATCATTCGACGTTCCCCATCCATTTCACCATTGAACAGTGCGAGGCGTTCATGCGCGACTTTTATCCAAAGTTCGACCCGAAATTGTTTGCCCGTCTTGTCGATGAGTTCAAGCTGTTCCCCGAGGACAAGTTGAATGAACTGTCGAAAGGGACGCTCGCGAAAGTGAATTTGGCGCTCGGCATCGCCCAAGACCCGGACTATTTATTGCTCGACGAACCGTTCTCGGGCATCGACGTATTCTCGAAAGAACAAATCGTCGAGTTGTTCTCGAGTGACATCATGGAAGACCGCGGCGTATTGATTACGACGCATGAGATTGAAGACATCGAATACTTGGTCGACAAGGCCGTCATGTTGAACCGCGGTCGAATCGTTCGCGAGTTCGACGTCGAGGACGTCCGTTTCATTCACGGCAAGTCGATCGTCGATGTCATGAGAGAGGAGTATGGCGCGTGAACCTATTAAAATTACTCGGGTGGGAAGTGGAGCGGGCGACGAAACCGTATCTCATCTTGATCACATTGCTTGTTGTCGCACAGTTCGCTTGGCTCGGCTTCTTTTTATGGAGCGAGACGAATATGTATGAAGAGATTCGTCTCACCGGGACGCCAGATTACGTCTTAACGTTTGCCAATTATCTCGGAGGGACGCCGTTCATTTTGTCAATCGGCGTGGCCGTCGCAGCGATGCTCCTCTATAGCTTTTGGATTTGGTATCGCGACTTCCAAGGCCGTGGGACGTTCATGATGCGCCTATTGCTCATGCCGCAACAGCGGATGATCGTCTTCGGTGCGAAGCTAGTGACGATGATGTTGATGATCCTTGGCTTGTTCTCCGTCCAGTGGATTGCGCTCAAACTCCAGTACATAGCGTTTTCGAGTTGGTTGGACTCGCAGATGATTCCGGTGGGTGGCTCCTTCGAACAGGCCATCGGCTACGATGGGGCGCTCTCAATCATGTATCCTGCTTCAATCGTCAACTTTATCATCCATCAAGTGCTGATTGTGATCATCATTTTATTCGTCTTCACATTCGTGTTGATTGAACGAAGTCTATGGCAACGGACAATGTGGTCGTCAATCATTGCGATGCTGATGCTTGGAACGTTGATTGTCGTTCCTATGACGGCACTTTTCTTCCTGGAGAACCGCTTGTTTATGGATGAGATAACGCTTGTGATTGGTCTCGGTTTGATGGCATGGATGATGGCAGCGGTGTGGATTAGTCGTCGTTACCTAATGAAGAAATTAAGTGTGTGAGGTGAGCGTATGAAACGAATGTGGAATGTGGTCGCACTCGGTGCGGTCGTCGTCATCGGTCTCGGGACGTTCGCTTTCGATATGCGGGACACGAAAGCGGAATGGGAGTTAGATATCAAAACGAATCCTAGTGTGTGGAAGTCACAAACGGTTGGTCTATTTTACGGAACGGAAGAAGAAGGTACGACGGAACGATTCCAATTGACGACCAATCGTAGTCGTGTGACGAGCAATGTGAACTATATCGAAGAGGCGTTAAATTATCGGAGCGAGGTAGATCCGTCAGTTCGTGGTTTTTATCGAGAATTGTCTGGCTTAAGTTTTATGCAATCGATTCGAACAGCTGACGGCTATATTGGCGTCGGCCAGAACGGGAACAAAGAGATTGCGGTGTTTCGAATGAATGGACAAGAAGTCACCAAACAAGTCTTTGGGAATGAAGTTGATGGCGCTTCTGAATTGATGGACAGTCCTTGGGCCGGCCTCTTTGTTCATGACGGAAACGTGCATGTCATTTACCGAGATGGTTATGGAGAGAATCCAGAGACGAAAATTGCTAGGTTCGATGAGGCTGCCAAACAAATCGTGATCGAGAGCGTGGCGTTACAAGATGAATCCATTTCGACCGTGACTGGAACATCGTGGGCTTTCCGACCGCACATGGCGACGATTGACGCGGATAATCGGTTCATCCCGGTTGGCATGACCGAGCAAACATCCATCACGGAAAATAGAGAAACTTATTTAAGTGAGCAAGAAAAGATTGGGATTTATGCGTATGATGCGGAAACGAAGCAAGTCGTTGAATTGATGCCAGACGGTGACATGTGGAACGCAACGGTGTACGAGGATCAATTGATTTCCTTACAAGAAGACGGGACCGAATTCGTCATCGATTTGAAGACTGGGAAGCAGTCGACACGTTCAGTCATCGATGGTTCGGTCGGCACGACCTCATACGTCGGGGACCGACTGTACCATGCCCGCCCTACGAAAGACGGGGCCGTCATCGACGTCTATCAAGATGGAAAAGCCATCTCGAGCGCCACGGTGAAAGCGACGAACGACGAGGCGAAAGCATTGGTGACCAACACAGAATATTACGTGGAATAAAAAAAAGCGAGAGGCGGCTGCCTCTCGCTTATTTTGATGGTTTCGGGATGATGACCCCTTCTTCTAGATCAAGCAACATGTCGATCAGTTCCGCACAGAACTCCGGGAACTGGTCGAGGAACGCACCCGGACCGACCTCATCGGTGAAGTCGATATACAGGTCTGAAACGTTACCGGCCATTTTCGCCGGGAGGGCGAGGAATGCCGACCCGAAGCGCCAGTTGCCGCGGATATCGAGCAGTTTGCCGAGCATCATATCGCCCGGTTCACGAGCTTCCGGAAGCATCACTTTGTAAATCTCTTTCGTCTCCCAGTCGCGCAGTCCGTCCTCGGTCACTTCGAACACGGAGCAACGCGGGACCGCCAAGCCCCTGAGCGCGTGATAGAGGGCAGGAGACATGTCGGCCTTATGGTCCGCCAAGTAGCGGCCATGCGGCGTCATCCCGTCCTCATCCGTCTCGAAAAAGACGGCCCAGTCGATAAAGAGGTCACGGAATAGCTCCGCGTCTTTCAAGTGCCACGTGCCTTCCGAGGCGATTTCTTGAATATAGTTCGTCCATTGCGTGCTGCGCGCGAGCGCGGCTTGCTCATACAACTTTTTCAGCTCGGCCAGCAATTCGGACTCTTCTACGAGCAAAGGGAATGGAATCACTTTCCGGTCTTTTTTCATCGGCGAGGTCCTCGCTTGTTCGCAGGGCGTTTCACGACCGGCGGTTTGTCTTCGATTCGTTTCTCGATGACGTCGCCACGGTAAATCTCGAGTTCTTTCAATTCAACGCCGAGTTGACGGGCGAACGATTTCAAATGGGTCAAATCCTCATCTGTCACGAGCGAGAGAACCGTCCCAGCCGCGTTTCCGCGTGCTGTCCGGCCTGAGCGGTGAATAAAGTCATCGATTGATTCTGGCAAGTCGAAGTGGACGACGTGCGTCACTTCCTCGATATCGAGACCACGGGCTGCGAGGCCAGTCGTGATGAGAAGCGGGTAGTCACCTTTACGGAACTCACGAAGTGTTTCGACACGTTCGCGCTTTCCTTTCAAGCTGTCGAGCATACGATAGTTCACTTTCATCTTGTCGAGCTCACCTTTCAACGGTGGCAAGAACGACCGGTTGTTGATGAACGCGAGCGCTTTGACGTTGTCGACGTGAGACAGGCGGCGGAGCAACTCTGGTTTATACCGGCGCGTCGTCAACATGTAGCCATAGGTGACTTGTGCGCTTACCGCCCGCTCGATTTTCACGTGGGCCGGTTCGTTCAAGAATGGGGCAGCCCAAGCTTGAAGCGTGTCTGTGAGTGTCGCCGAGACGAGGGCGATTTGATGTTCATGCGCCGTATGTTTGATGATCCGTTCGGCAGATTCTGTCAAACCGCTATCGATGATTTGATCGGCTTCGTCGAGGACGATCGTATGCGTCTCGTGAAGTTTCAACTTTTTCTTCTCAATGAGTTCGACGAGTCGGCCCGGTGTCCCGACGATTAAATGTGGTTTTTTCTTCAACCGGTCGATTTGACGTTTCAACTCGACGCCACCGATGAACGAAGCAATGCGGACGTCACCTTTCTCGGTGAAGCGTTGCGCGACCGTTTGAATCTGCATGACGAGTTCACGCGTCGGCGCGACGATGACGACTTGGATGCGGTCGTTCGAAGCGTCGATTTTTTCGATGGCGGGTAATAAGTAAGCAAGTGTCTTCCCGGTACCTGTCGGCGCTTCGATCGTGACGTCTTTTCCGTCAAGAAGAAGCGGGAAGGCTTCGGCTTGGACCGGCATTGGTTCAGTAAAGCCAAGGCGATCCCAGGCTTCGTTAATAAATGGTTTTGTAAAGTTCATATCAATTCTCCTTATCGTGGGGCAAAAACAAAGGAAGCATAAGCGCTCCCTGTCTTAGATATAGCGAACATGTTCATTATCTTGGTCGAATGAAGAACGGAGTGTCTGTGTGAACGTCTGTCCGTCCTCGATGAGTTTGATGTGCACATCGATTTGGTCAGCCGACGCCTCGACGCCTTCGACGGTGAAGCCTTGATACACACGATACTGCAATTCTTTCGTCAACCGTTCGTATGAAGCGAGCTCTGGATACGTCGCTGCCACGTCAATCGGGCGCGAGATGAGAGCAACGAGCAAGTTATCGCGGTAGTCGATGAAATCCTCGTTTTCGATGTCGTCGTCAAACCGAATCCAAAAACCTGCGTCTTCAAATTCTGTGATGAATCCGTCACGTTGTTCACCGTTATCCTCTACTTTAAGAGAGATGCGGTCACCGGTCTTTAAATCGTGAGCGGCTGTCAATAATTCGTACGTCATGGGAAGAACCCCTTCCTCTTCTACAATGTTCTGCCTTCATTGTGTCCGATATAAGGCAAAAATTCAAGTTCTATCACCGAGGTGTGAGGTACATCACTACGAAAACTGTATAAATCGTCACATCCCATCTGAAATGATACAGAAATGAGTTGAATCCTGCCGAAACAAGACTTATCTGTTTCAGAAGGAAGGGTGTTTGCATTATAACAGTATTTAAAGCGCTTACAAAAAACGGCTTTATGCCAACGTTCATGAGATTGTTACAACTTTCACAAGAATGTAAAACAAAATGTTCACGTTTTCACGTACACTCAACTTATAGACAGCACGCAGTTATCTCAACTATGAGGAGTGACCCACAATGGCAACCGAAATTAAATCAGCCTGGTCAGGATTTGTACCTGGGCAGTGGACGAACGAAGTGAACGTCGGTGAGTTTATCCGTTTGAACCGACACGAATACACAGGGGACGATCATTTCCTCGTCGGACCGACCGAAGCGACGAACCGTCTTTGGGCACAAGTGATGGAATTGACGAAAGAAGAGCGGGAACGCGGTGGTGTTTGGGCGGTCGATCAAAACAATCCGTCGACAATCGTCTCGCACGGACCGGGATACTTAAACAAAGAGCTCGAGAAAGTGGTCGGCGTTCAAACGGACGAGCCGTTCAAACGTTCGATTCATCCAAACGGCGGGATCCGGATGGTCGACGCTGCCCTTGAGTCATACGGTTTCGAGCCGAACCCTGAAATCACAAAGATTTATTCGGAAATTCGCAAAACGCATAACCAAGGTGTCTTCGATGCGTACACACCTGAGATGCGGGCGGCGCGGAAGTCAGGGATCATCACAGGTCTTCCTGACGCTTACGGCCGGGGACGGATCATCGGCGACTACCGTCGTGTTGCCTTGTACGGGTTAGACTTCTTGATTGCAGAACGTAAAAAAGACTTGGCGAACCGTGGCGGTTTCTTATCAGAGTCAGATATTCGGACACGGGAAGAAATGTCTGAGCAGCTCCGGGCCCTCCAAGAGTTGAAACAACTCGGTGCGGCGTACGGGTTTGACCTCGGCCGTCCGGCGGAAAATACACAAGAGGCGTACCAATGGGTATACCTTGCATATCTCGCAGCCGTCAAAGAACAGAACGGCGCCGCGATGTCACTTGGACGTGTCTCGACATTCCTCGATGTTTACGCAGAACGTGATATCGAAGCAGGTCGTTTGACCGAGTCAGACGTTCAAGAAATCGTCGACCACTTCATCATGAAGCTCCGGATCGTCAAATTCTTGCGCACGCCTGACTACAACGAATTGTTCTCGGGGGACCCAACGTGGGTGACCGAGTCAATCGGTGGGATGAGTGAGGATGGTCGCTCGAACGTGACGAAGAGCTCATTCCGCTTCTTGCATTCACTCTCAAACCTCGGGCCAGCACCAGAACCGAACTTGACGGTGCTTTGGTCGACGAAATTGCCAGAAGGATTTAAACAATATTGCGCGAAGATGTCGATTGAGACGTCTGCGATCCAATATGAGAACGACGACCTCATGCTTCCAGAGTTTGGCGACGACTACGGCATCGCCTGCTGTGTGTCACCGATGAAGATCGGGAAACAGATGCAGTTCTTCGGTGCCCGCGCCAACATGGCAAAAGCACTCCTTTACAGCATGAACGGAGGCCGCGATGAGAAGAGCGGCGACCAAATCGCACCGGTTTGGGAGATGAACACCGAAGACGTGCTCACGTACGACAAAGTGTATGCCGACTTCGACCGGACGCTCGATTGGCTCGCCGAGCTCTACGTCAACACGCTCAACGTCATCCACTTCATGCACGATAAATATGCGTATGAACGGATCGAGATGGCACTTCATGACCCAGAAATCCTACGGACGATGGCATGCGGAATCGCCGGTCTCTCGGTCACAGCAGATAGTCTGTCAGCCATCAAATATGCGACCGTGAAACCGGTCCGAAACGAGCAAGGCATTGCTGTCGACTTCGAGACAGAAGGCGACTTCCCTAAATTCGGCAACAACGATGACCGTGTCGATTCAATCGCCGTCGAACTCGTTGAGTCGTTTATGGAAAAAGTGCGTAAGCATAAAACATACCGCGACGCGCTCCATACGCAATCAGTCTTGACGATCACATCAAACGTCGTCTACGGCAAGAAAACAGGCAACACACCGGACGGACGCAATGCCGGCGAACCGTTCGCCCCAGGTGCGAACCCGATGCATGGCCGCGATACGAAAGGTGCTGCCGCATCGCTCTCATCAGTCGCGAAACTTCCGTTCGAGCATGCGCAAGACGGGATCTCATACACGTTCTCAATCGTACCGAAAGCACTAGGCAAAGAAGAAGTAGCTCGTGAACTCAACTTAGCGGCACTTCTTGACGGCTATATGGGCGGCGAGCATAAAGGACATCACTTGAACGTCAACGTCTTCAACCGTGAAACGTTGCTCGATGCGATGGAGCATCCGGAAGAATATCCACAGCTCACCATCCGCGTCTCTGGCTATGCGGTCAACTTCATCAAGTTGACGCGTGAACAACAAATCGACGTCATCAACCGGACGTTCCACGGTTCATTGTAAGTAATCAAGGCTTGGCGGCCTTCACTCGAGGGCCGCTCATTCGTTAGGAGGTCATTTCGATGACAATGGGATATGTACACTCGGTCGAATCGTTTGGAACCGTTGACGGCCCGGGAATTCGTTTTATCGTCTTTTTACAAGGTTGTGCGCTTCGTTGCTTGTATTGCCACAACGCTGACACGTGGGATTTCAAAAAGAATAACCATCGTTCGGCCGAGGACGTCATTCAAGAAGCGCTCAGCTATCGTCCGTTCATGGAAGCATCAAAAGGCGGTATCACGATTTCAGGGGGCGACCCGCTCGCGCAGCCAGAGTTTTTAGAAGCGCTCTTGCGTGAAGCGAAGAAACACGGGCTCCACACGACGCTCGACACGTCGGGTGCACTTCGTCCCCCTAACTTGGACGCCATCTTAGATCATACGGATCTCGTCTTACTCGATATCAAACATATCGACGATGACATGTGTAAGAAACTGACAGGACGGAGCAACGTCAACACGCTCGCGCTCGCTGAACATTTATCCGAGCGCGGAACGAAAATGTGGATTCGCCACGTCCTCGTCCCGGAATGGACACTTGATGAAGGAGCGCTCCGCCGCACGGCCGCGTTCATTCAAAAGCTCGACCACGTCGAGAAAGTCGAAATTTTGCCGTACCATGAGATGGGTGTCTATAAATGGGAGGCACTCGGTCTCGACTATCCACTCAAAGGGATCAAACCCCCGACGACGGAAGAAGTCGAATGGGCGGAAGGAATCTTACAAGGAACCGTTTAAAAAACTGCGCAGACCGTCACGGTCTGCGCAGTTTTTGGATTACAAATGTTTTTGACTGACGTGCTGACGGATGGCTGCCTCATCGAGTGGGCGCTTGGCGACGCCGGTCTCGACGGCGGCTTTGGCGACTGCGACTGCGACGGCGGGTGCGATTCGCTCATCGAACGGGCTTGGGATGACGACCCCGTTTATGAGATCTTCCTCGGTCAACAAGTCGGCAATCGCGTGGACGGCCGCTTCTTTCATCTCTTCGTTGATCTCGGTGGCGCGAACGTCAAGCGCCCCGCGGAAAATACCAGGGAAGGCGAGGACGTTGTTCACTTGGTTGGCGAAGTCGGAACGACCGGTCGCGACGACACGCGCCCCAGCTTTTGTCGCGAGGTCCGGCATGATCTCCGGAATCGGGTTCGCGAGTGCAAAGATGACCGGGTCGACAGCCATCGAACGAACCATCTCTTCGGTGACGGCACCGGCCGCCGAGACGCCGATGAAGACGTCGGCACCTTGAAGCACATCGGCGAGCGTCCCTTCATGTTGCTTCCGGTTTGTCGCTTTGGCGATTTGATCTTTGAACGGGTTCATCCCTTCGACGCGTCCTTCGTAAATTGCGCCTTTCGTGTCACAGATGACGAGGTCTTCGACGCCGAAACGCTTCAACAGTCTCGCGATGGCGATGCCGGCAGCCCCGGCACCGTTCATGACGACCCGAAGTTCAGGCATCGTCTTGTCGACGAGTCGCAGTGCGTTGACGAGACCTGCTAGGACAACGATGGCCGTCCCGTGTTGGTCGTCATGGAAGACGGGAATCGGGAGCGATTGTTTCAAACGGGCCTCGATTTCAAAACACTCGGGTGCTTTAATGTCTTCTAAGTTGACGGCACCGAATGTCGGCGCAAGCAGTTCGACCGTCCGGACGATTTCGTCGACGTTATGCGTGTCGAGACAGATGGGGAACGCATCGACCCCGGCAAAGCTTTTGAACAAGACGGCTTTCCCTTCCATGACCGGTAGTGCGGCTTCTGGACCGATATTGCCGAGACCGAGCACGGCGCTCCCGTCCGAGACAACGGCGACCGTGTTGGCGCGGAGCGTGTAGTCATACGACAACTCTTTATCCTCGGCGATGCGACGGCACGGTTCGGCGACACCTGGTGAATAGGCGAGGCTGAGCGCTTCTTTCGTGTCGACGTCGACTTTCGGTGTCGTTTCCAATTTTCCGTGATGGAAGGCATGCATCTCGAGTGCGCGTTCGTTCAATGTTTTCATAAGTCTCTCCCTATAATTAGCGATTTTAATCTGTGACAATACGAGTCCATTGTAGCGGAGAAACCGCTTACTTTCGAGGGTTTTACCTGCATTTGGGCGAACTATTTCTGAACGATTGTTCACAAATGTCGGATTGGTGATAAGACTTGGTGCTAGGGCAGGAAGGTCGAAAAAGGAGCCACAGTTTTTCTGTGACTCCTCTCTTAGATTAAGCTTTCGTTTTTCGTTTCTTCTTCTCAGCGAGACGCGCCGCCTCTGCTTGCCGTTTTTCCGCGTAGCGGAGCTCGCGCTCGAGCTTGACGAAGCTCTGATAGCGTTTCGCATCGAGTATACCGTTTTTGATGGCGGATCGGACGGCACAGCCCGGTTCGGTGCTGTGCGCACAGTCCCGGAACCGACACGTCTCGGCGAGTGCCTCGATATCCCGAAACGTGTCGTCGAGGTGATCGGCCCCGTCCCAAAGTCCGAACTCACGCATGCCCGGGGTGTCGATGACGAACAAATTGTCAATCCGGAACAGTTCACGATGTGTCGTCGTGTGCTTGCCGCGTTCATCGCTCTCGCGTACGGCTTGTGTCTCGGCGACGGTCTCACCGGCAAGCGCGTTCGTCAGTGACGATTTCCCGACGCCGGACGAACCGACGAGTACGATCGTGCTTTCGCTCGGCAGTGCGGCTCGCAACGCCTCGACGCCGTCGCCTGTGAGTGAACTGACAGGGAAGACATCGACCCCCGGAACCGTCAAAGCGAGCTCATCGACGAGCGCCTCGGCGTTGTCGACTTGGTCCGATTTCGTCAAGATGATGAGCGGGGTGGCTCCGGTTTCCCACGCGGCGAGCGAATAGCGCTCGAGCCGGCGCAGGTTGAAATCATGCCCGCACGCCATCGTGATCAAGATAAAATCGACGTTCGCGCAGATCAATTGTTCGCGCGTCTCGTTGCCGGCAGCTGCCCGTGACAGGACAGTGCGCCGCTCAAGGAGACGTCGAATCACGCCTTGACCATGCTCACGAACGGTGAACTCGACGAAGTCGCCGATGACCGGATAGTCGCGCTCGCTTTCGGCCTCATGTCGGAATTTCCCGGTGACACTGCACGTATAGTTCGCACTTTCAGTCGTGATGGTATACATATGTTGGAACTGTGCCGTGACACGTCCCGTTGTCGTTGTTTGATTCAAATAGAATCCTCCTTTTAGTTGTGGAGGACAGTCGCCCTCCTGTTGGCTGACAAAGTGTGTACTGCGAATTGTACGGTGCTCATAAAACATCATCCTTTCGTTGTTCGATGCCTCTAGTATAACACACGATTTGAGAACGCTATCATCTCAGTCTACAGACCGAGGGAAAACAAGCCTTCCGCTCGTCGCACTATTGAAAATAACGTATTATGATAAGAGTGTACTTAACGAGGAGGGATAATCGATGAATCGCCAGGTGAAGCAAGTATTGTTCATTGTGGCCGCGATCTCTTTAGTTCTCGTTCTAATCGGCTTTTTACCGAACATGATCATGTTCGGTTTGGGGGCGCTCTTAGCACTGTGGGCTGGAGTCAGATTTATGGCCGTGACACATGTCGGCGCAAAAATCGGTTACGGCGCGCTTGCCGTGATCGGGATCATCACAATTTTATCGAATATTTGGGCGTTGATCGGGATTGTGGTGGCATGGGTATTGTTTAAAGGGTATATGATGTATGCCAACCAAAAACAAGACGTCGAGATTTTCAATGCGGACGGGTCGCGTGCGAGCCGCAGCAGTTTTCAATCGTTCGATCAAGTTTGGCAGAAGTTTGTAAACCGTCGCTAAGATTCAAAAGGAGGACATCAAGATGAAAACACCATTTGACCAGTTTCGTGATTTAGCTAACGAGTTGACGAAAGAACTATCGAAAGAGATGAAGAAGTTTCAAGATAAAGAGGGGCCACGTTCGGCTCCACGCTCAAGTGGGGAAGCCGAATTGAACCGCCATATCCGCGGTGCTGAAAAAGAGGCGCTGTCAGTCGAACGTCTCGTTGAGCGTCAAAAGTCATTGCTCGAGGAACTTGCTACAAAACGCGATGACGCCAAGCAGATGGCCGATAAGCGTTACGAGCAGACGGAACTCGCCAAACAAGCAGGCGAAGACAAGCTCGCCGAACGGGCAGCTCTCGAGTCGAAGCATTACGGTGAGCAGTATCGTTATTTTGAAGGTCTCCTCGATGAAGGAGCACGTGAACTCGATGCCCTCGAGCGCCGAGCTCTCGAGATGCGATTGAAACTCGATGAGATGCAAAACAAACGGTATGAGTTCGCAATGCGTGAGAACCTGGATTTATTGAAAGGTGCGCTCGATCAAATCTTCGGGGCAGAGACGTCGAAGACACATCCATTCACAGAAGAAGAGAAAAAAGCAGAAGAGAAGAAACAAGAACCGGCCGCTGAAGAGAAGATCGATCCAGCGGACGAAGATGATTTCGAAGCAAAACTAAAAGAACTTGAGCGTCGTTTCAAACAAGACTGACGCAACGGTTCAGCGATGGTCCGGCGAATGGTTGGGCCATCGCTTCTTTGCTTCATGTTACATACTGTTAGAGAGGGGGAAGCAACGTGGAACGTTGGAACACACGCCAAATCATCGGCTTTATGATTATTCTATTCGCCATTGGACTATTTATCGATATCGCGACGGGTGGTAACAGCGTCCTCTTCAGCATGGTCGTCCCGCTATTGTTGCTGTATATCGGGCGTCGTTTTAGCCGCAAAGGCAATCAGCCGGTCAGCTATATCTTTTACGGGATTGGCGGTATCATGCTCGTCGGGCTCATCTTCTCGTCGGCGGCGTTCGGCTTCGTATTGTCAGGTTTATTGCTCATGTTCGGCTATCGGCTGTACAAGAATCGTCCGCTCGAATCGAGTCGGTTCAAGTCACATATCCGGCAAGAACAGGCCTTTTCGTTCGGGACGAAAGAGAGCGGTCACTACGTGCTTCAAGACACGAATGAATTCTTCTTGTTGCGTGACGTCGAACTCGACTTGTCGCGCGCCATCATTCCGGAGGGAGAGACGTTCTTATTATTGAACGGACTCGCCGGGGACGTCCGAATTCTCATTCCGGCCGGCTACGATTACTCGATTGATGCATCAATCGGATTCGGCAAGATTCAAGTCGACGAATCGAATTATTCGCCCGTGTTCAATCGTCGCTTTTATACGGCATCGGACGATTACGCGTCAGCGACGCGAAAAGTCCGGATTCATATCGTGCTCATGAGCGGAAGTGTCGAGGTGATGACCGTATGAAGAAGGATTCGTATCCAAGGACGGTCGTCTGGCATCAGTTATTTAGCAGCCTACTGACGGCACTGTTCGTCACGATCGCATTTTTAATAGGTGACTCGACTTCACTCCGAGATTTGTTCACACGTGAAGAAGGGTTGCCTTTCGGTGTGTCTATCCTCGTCATCGCCGTCTTGATTGGTAGCATCTTCGGGGTCGGTTCGTATTTTTATTTGCGACGCGACTTCCGGGAAGTGGCGATTGCCTTGTGGAAGCTTGAGAATCAAAAAGAGATTACATTCCGTCCATTGTCGCCTTATCGCGATACACTCGAACGGATTGCACGCATCTCGAAACAGCGCGCAGAAATGGTCGAGATGGCGAAACGGGTCGGTGACCGGCCTGTCAGTGTCGAGGAAGCGCGCAGCGAAGCAGTCGTCGAAGAACGGCGCCGTGTCGCCCGAGAGTTACATGATTCGGTCAGCCAGCAACTGTACGCCATCTCGATGATGACGACGGCAGCCAAGCAGACGATCGAGGCGAAGCCGGACGTGGCCGCCAAACAAATCGAACAAGTCGAACTGATGGCACAAACTGCTCAGGCGGAAATGCGCTCGCTTCTGTTGCAACTCCGTCCGGTCGAGCTCGAAGGAATGACGCTCAAGACGGGAATCGAGCGCCTGTTAGAAGAACTGTCACGCAAACAATCGACCGAGCTCGTATGGCGCCTCGAAGAAGTCGAATTGTCGCGACATACTGAGAATGAACTGTTCCGCATCGTCCAAGAAGCGATCAGCAACACGCTTCGCCATGCGAAAGCGAAACGACTTGAAATCGAAATGCGGACCGTGCAACAGACGGTCATCTTAAAAATAAACGACGACGGGATCGGCTTTAATGTCGATGATACACAAGTCGCCTCATATGGCTTACAATCGATAAGAGAGAGGACGGCTGAGGTCGGCGGGACGTTACGACTCGTCAGTGTGCCAGGCGTCGGTACTCAGATTGAAGTGCGTGTGAAACAACAAGTGGAGGGGTTAGAATGATTCGAGTCGTATTGATTGATGACCATGAGATGGTGCGGGCCGGCGTCTCGGCGTTTCTGTCGACGCAGCCTGACATCGAAGTCGTCGGAGAAGCATCGGACGGCGCGACAGGGGCCGAGCTTGCCATCGCCGAGAAGCCCGATGTCGTCTTGATGGATTTAGTGATGGAACCTGTCGATGGGGTCGAGTCGACGAAGCGGATCAAGGCGAGTTGGAAAGAGGCCAAGATTTTAGTCGTGACGAGTTTCTTGGATGACGAGAAAGTGTATCCGGTCATCGAGGCCGGGGCAATGAGTTACGTCTTGAAAACGGCGAACGCCAACGAGATCGCCGACGCGATTCGTCAAACGGCAGCCGGCAATCCGGTCATGGCCGCCCAAGTGACGGGCAAGATGCTCGAACGGCTCCGACATCCGGAAAAGACGTTGCACGAGAGTCTGACGGCAAGGGAACGTGAGATTTTGCAATTGATGGCGGAAGGGAAATCGAACCAAGTCATCGCCGATGAACTATACATCTCGTTGAAGACGGTGAAGACACACGTCTCCAACATTTTGACGAAGCTTGACGTCTACGACCGGACGCAAGCCGTCGTTTATGCGTTTCAACATAATATCGTCAGTAAAGGATGAACAGGGTGCTTCCAAGCGCTGCACTCGAATTGTCCATACATGGCTACACGACAAACAAGGATCACGCCGACGCGTGATCCTTGTTTTTAGTTCTTCTGTGCTTGAATTTGTTCATCAATCTCCGATAAATATTCCCATCGCTCCATCTTCGCATCGAGCGCTTCTTTCAACGCGGCAATGTCGGCGTACAGTTCATTCACTTTACCGAGGTCGCTACCCGCTGCGGCGAGCCGTGCCTCGGCTGCCTCGATCTCAGATTCGAGAGAGGCGATATCATCCTCGATCGTCTCCCATTCTTTCTGCTCTTTAAAAGTGAATTTGACGACATCGACTTTGACACGTTCTTTCTTCTCTTTCGATTCTTTTTTCACTTGTTGCTTCGTCTGTTCTTGGAGTGTGGCCAAATAGTCACTGTACTCCGCATGATAAACGTTGATCGTCCCGTCTTCGAACGCAATCAGCTGTTCGGCGATCCGATCTAAGAAATAGCGGTCGTGACTGACGGCGATGACCGTGCCTGGGAACGACTCCAAATAGTCCTCGAGGACGGACAATGTCTCCGTGTCGAGATCGTTCGTCGGTTCATCTAAAAATAGCACGTTCGGCTCGTCCATTAAAATCCGAAGCAAGACGAGGCGGCGTTTCTCTCCACCCGACAGTTTGGCAATCGGTTTGTATTGCGCGTCCGGGGTGAATAGGAAGCGTTCGAGCATCTGACTGGCCGTGATCGTTTCGCCGTCCGGCGTATAGATGACTTGGGCGATGCGCTCGATCTCGTCGATAACGCGTCGCGTCGTGTCTTCGAATTCGACTTGTTGCCCATAATATCCGAGATGGACGGTTTCCCCGTGGACGACCGTTCCGTTCGTCGGTTCGAGGCGGTGGGCAAGCAAGTTCATGAGTGTCGTTTTCCCACTCCCGTTTGGTCCGACGATGCCATACCGTTCCCGGCGTCCGAACAACCACGTGAAATCTTCAATGAGCAAGTGATCGTCATAACCGAAGGACAAGTTCTCCACCTCGATTACTTTTTTCCCGAGGCGGCGCGAACCGACGGATACTTCGAGCGCCTCATCCTCGGCAAGCGTCTCTTGATGCTTCAAGTCCTCGACGCGCTGGATGCGTGCCTTCTGTTTCGTCGTCCGCGCCTTGGCACCACGACGCAGCCAAGCGAGCTCACGACGCAAGATGTTTTGCCGCTTTTGCTCCATTGAATGCGACCGGGCTTTTCGTTCGGCACGCTTCTCAAGGAAGAGCTCATAGTTGCCGTCATAGAAGTAACTCGTGCCATCGGCGATTTCAAGGATATGATTCGTGACTCGGTTCAAGAAATAACGGTCATGGGTGATGAGCAGGATGGCCCCCCGGTAATCAGCGAGAATCGTCTCAAGCCAAGCAATCGTATCGGCGTCGAGTTCGTTCGTCGGCTCATCGAGTAATAACAAGTCAGCTTCGTCGAGTAGGGATGCGGCCAAAGCGACCCGTTTCTGTTGTCCACCGGAAAGCGAGCTAATCTCTGCCGTCACGTCCGGAAGACCGAGCCGATTTAAAATCGATTTCAACTTCGCTTCAGTCTCCCATGCGTCGGCTGCATCGACCGCTTGCTGGGCTTTCATAAAGCGTTCCAACCATTGTTCGCTCGTCGGGTTCGCCTCGAGTGCTTGACGCGCGAGCTCATACTGTTTCAACGCTTGGACGGACGGGGTGTCACTCGTGAACAACGCGTCTAAAATCGTTTGCCCGGGGGCGAAGTCGACCGTTTGGGTCAAATAGCGAATCCGGTAATCGTTCGGGTGTTGCATCGAACCCCGGTCTGCGGTCTCGACGCCGGCGATGATTTTTAAGAACGTCGACTTTCCGGAGCCATTGACCCCGATGACCCCGATGCGATTACCTGGGTGAATCGTCATCGTGATGTCGTCGAACAAGACTTTATCTGCAAATTCTTTATGAATGCCTTCGATGGCTAATAAACTCATGATTCTTCTCCTTCAACGACGCGGCGAATCATCGTCTCTGCCAGCGCCGCAATTTCTTTATTCGGGACGTCTGCCGGATCGATGACCGGTAAAAACGTGACGTCGACCGTACCCGGTGTGATTCGGTTTGTCGTCTCGAGCAAATGGTGGCTTCCTTTAATGGCGACAGGGACGATTTTGGCACCGCTTGATGTGGCGAGCGTCAGGCTACCAGCTTTGAACTCTTTGATCGGTCCGCCTTTTGAGCGGGTGCCTTCCGGGAAGACGATAATCGACTGTCCCGATTGGATCGTCTCGACGCCGGAACGGATTGCTTTAATGGACTGGCGCCGGTCGCTGCGGTCGATGAAGATACAACCCATCAGTTCCATCCAGCGCGGAATGATTGGGAACTTTTGCACTTCGATTTTTGAGATAAACGCTTTTGGATGTTTCGTCGCTGTGATCATAATTGGGACATCAAAGTTCCCTTGGTGGTTCGCGACGTAGACGACCGGTTCATTCGGGATGTTCTCTTGGCCGTGAACACGGACGCGAGCGCCGGCGATTCGTAGTAGAAAGCTTGCCCACTTATAGGCGACGGTTTGGACGTATCCATAACGTTCCGGGGGCGTCAGTCGCTTCGCTTTCGGATAGAACGGAAGTGTCAGCGGTAAGACGGCGAAAAAGGCGATAAACCAGATGGCGGTGCGGATCATACATATTTCTCCTCTCGATCGTTCAGTAATGAGTCTGGACACGAAGAAAGAGTCTTCCTCTCTTGACGAGAATCCGACTCTTCGGCATGAATCTTTATTCCCAGAAGCGAGAATCGCTTTCCTCTTCTTCTTCCTCGAGTTCGAACGTGATTCGTTTATTCACCGGGTCCACAGCAAAGTAAGCCCCATCTTGTTCGATGCTCTTGAACTGCATGACTTGGTCACTGCCGATTTCAAGCGTGAGTCGAATGCGATTGTCATCGTCGACGAGCAAGATGCCGTCTTCTTTTAGCCAAAGCTCCATGACAGGTGAATAACGCAATAGCCACTCGTTCGATAAAGGGATTTCGTTCATACGTGTTTGTGCCTCCTACGGGTTGAGTCCGTTTTGCTCTTCTTGTCTAGAATAGAATAACAAAAGTGGAGGGGGAAGACGAGCGTTATGTAGAACGTTTACGCGTAGTTGAATGCATGCGCGCCACGATGCGCTTGATCTTTTTTTGATTCCGGCGCTCGATGAGCAAGACGTTCGTTTGTGCGACCAACTGTTTAAATGAAGATAAGCCCATAGCGAGCAATACGGCGAACAGGAATGTACCGATCGGGTCTTTGAAAAAACCGGTTTGGAGCGAGACGGATAAACCGACGACCGAAAGAATCGTGGTGAGAAAATAAAATAGCATGAGTGACTCTCCCTTCCCAGATGATTCAATAATAAAAGCCGAACGTTATGTTCGTTCGACAGATGCATAAAAAATCCCTTTTTTTGTCGGAACAAAACAAAAAAAACGCCTTCTGTCAGGAGAGGGCGTTTACTCTTGGACCATCGTGACGGATGAGGATACGTTCGTATCGACTCCGTTTGAAAAAATGAAGCTAAGTGAAGCGAGTAGCGCGAAGAAAGCAATCAATAAGCCTTTCATGAAGCGCTTCGCGAATGATCGAGATTGTACATCAAACATTTTATATCCCCCGTTCGGCCATGGCTGAAACCTAAATCGTTAAACAACACTTCCTTAATAATAACGTTTTCAAAATGTGGATACTAGATGGAAAATGCACGTTCACAAAATTGTCACAAAATTTGAAATATAGAAGCTAGTATACGGACCCATTTAGCATAACGGGGGGGTAATCTTGTTCACATTTTAGACACAATTGAACGGAGTAAGGAAATCGAACGTGATATGATTAGGAACGTGTGTAGGTAGGTATACTGACAGTAACAGATGAAAAAGGATGTGGATTGTATGGCATTACGTGCAGGAGAAGTAGTAGACTTGGTCGCGGAACGTTCAGCTGATTTTGGTGTGTTTATCGGAAACGGTCGCGAAGAGGTACTCCTTCATCGAAAAGAACAAACTGAGGAAGTCACAGTCGGACAGACGGTGCGGGTCTTCCTTTATCACGACTCAGAAGGACGTCTCGCTTCGACGATGACGATTCCGAGCGTCACGTTCGATGACTATGAGTGGTATGAAGTGACTGGAGTCCGGTATAACACCGGTGTGTTCGTCAATATCGGGATTCAAAAGGATGTACTCGTCTCATTAGATGATCTTCCTGAGAACCGGTCGTATTGGCCAAAAGAAGGGGACAAGCTTTGCATTCGTCTCAAGTACGATCAAAAGAGCCGTCTTCTCGGGGAACCGGCCCACTATGCGTACTTGAACTTGTTGGCGCGTCCCGCTAAAGAAGAATGGGGCAATCAAGATGTCCATGCGGTCGTCGTCAATCGACGCGACGTCGGTGTGAACGTCTGGGTCGAAAATGAATCACTCGGTTTCTTACATGAAGCAGAGATGACACGTTGGCCACGTCTCGGTGAGCAATTGACCGTGCGTGTGACGCAAGTGAAACAAGACGGGACGGTACTCGTCTCGATGAAACCTCGGGCATATGAAGCCATCGACCCGGACGCGGAAAGTATCCGTGCTTATATTGAAGAACGCGGCGGCCAAATGCCTTATGGCGACAAGACGGCGCCGGACGTGATCGATCGTGAGTTCGGGATGAGTAAAGCGGCGTTCAAACGCGCACTCGGGAAACTGCTGAAAGAAAAGCAAGTTGAAAAACTCGACAACGGCTATAAATTGAAATAAGATAACTCATGTCCAGGTGGCTATGAAAAGTTTTAGAATGTATTTCTTTCATTTTAGAAACAAATACGTTATAGTTAGTAAAGTTGACTACGAGGAAACATTGGAAAAACGTCTGTAGAACAAAACCTCAGACGTTTTTTGTATGAAAAAAGGAGAATATAATTTGACAAAATTCCAAGATTTACAGTTAAGTGAAGCATTAGTAAAAGGTGTACTCAAAATGGGCTTCGAAGAAGCTACACCGATCCAAGCTGAGACAATTCCTGTCGCACTCACAGGAGTGGACGTATTAGGTCAAGCGCAAACAGGTACAGGGAAAACAGCAGCTTTCGGTATTCCGACAATTGAGCGAATCGACACAAAGGCACGTCAAGTCCAAGCACTTGTTCTTGCACCGACACGTGAACTTGCGATTCAAGTTGCAGAAGAATTGAACAAAATCGGTGAAGCGAAGCGCGTTTACGCACTTCCAGTATACGGTGGCCAACAAATCGACCGCCAAATCCGTGGTTTGAAAAAGAACCCACAAATCGTCGTTGCCACACCGGGCCGCCTCATGGACCACATGAAGCGTAAGACGATCAAACTCGACGAGATCCAAACTGTGATCTTGGACGAGGCAGATGAAATGCTCAACATGGGCTTCGTTGAAGATATCGAGATGATTTTGAAAGGCCTTCCGGCTGAACGTCAAACGCTTCTCTTCTCTGCAACAATGCCACCACAAATCAAGAAGATTGCTGAGCGCTTCATGAAGTCGCCGACGATCATCAAAGTAAAAGCGAAGGAAATGACAGTTGAGAATATCAACCAACAATTCCTTGAATTGCGCGAAGGTCAAAAATTCGATACGCTTTGCCGTTTGATCGACATCGACTCGCCAGAACTCAGCATCATCTTCGCTCGTACGAAGAAACGTGTTGACGAAGTGACAGAAGCACTCATCAAACGTGGTTACACGGCTGATGGTCTTCACGGTGACTTAACGCAATCAAAACGTGACCAAGTCATCCGTCGTTTCAAAAACGGCACGATCGACATCTTGGTCGCGACAGACGTTGCAGCCCGTGGTCTTGATATCTCAGGTGTTACTCACGTTTACAACTTTGACGTCCCACAAGATCCGGAAAGCTACGTGCACCGCATCGGACGTACAGGCCGCGCTGGTAAAACAGGTACAGCCCTTACGTTCATCACGCCACGTGAATTCGGTCAAGTCAAAGCAATCGAACGCGTAACGAACAAGAAAATGAACCGTCGTCACGTACCGACAATCGCAGAAGTGCTCGAGGGCAACCAAAAGCAATCAGCTGAAGAATTGATCGAACGTGTTCAAGCGGGCGACTTCAAAGCTTACACGCAACTTGCGACTGAGCTTCTTGAAGAATACGAAGCAGTCGAGCTTCTTGCAGCGGCACTTCGTGGATTGACGAAAGAGCCAGATTCAACTCCGGTTGAAATCTCGTATGCAGAACCAGTACGCGTCAAACGTCAAGGTGGACGTAACGACCGTGGTGGATACCGTGGAAATCGCAGCGGCGGCGGCGAACGTCGTGGCGGCGGTGACCGTGGTGGACGCAGCGGTGGCGGCGGTGGATACCGTGGCAAACGCACGGGTGGAGACGACCGTCGTCGTTCAGACGACCGTGGCCCACGCCGTCCGCGTGACTAATCAATAACTAAAACCGCATCTCCTTAAGTGGATTTGCGGTTTTTTTTTTGGTGTCATGCTACACTAAATGAGTAGAGACAGAAAAATGAGGTGTCAACGGATGATTGAACTAGGTTTTGGTCTCGTCATACTAGTGGCGTGCGTCCTGGCTTTGAGACCGATTATTACGCGGACCGAGCGTCCGAATTTTCGATATATCCCGGTCGCCACGCTTCTGTTCGGCGCGATGATTTGGCTTGTGATGGCCATCGGCGTGGGCGGGAAGATGGGAATCGGCTACGGTGTGATGAGTATCGTATATTTCATTGCTTGTTTCGGTGCCTATATGTATGTGCATACACGAGCGAGCTGAACCCAGCTCGCTTTCGTGTTTAGAAAAAAGACGAGGTGATCAAGTTGGACGCAGTGGATGTGATGATGAATCCAGAAGAAGTCGAAGTGACATTTGAACCAATCCTGGGAGCCGCCACCTTCCAAGTAGAAGGTTATATGGTCCATGGACAGTTCAGGGGCGAGTCGCTCACCCCATTCTTTTACGACGATGACGTTCCGCTCGAGTATCAGCTCGACATCGCCAAACGGATGGAGCGTTTAGCGGCCGAACAGTTAAGGGATGCGACGCAATTCGTCACGTTCCGATGTCGTTCAGAGTGGATTCTCGAACAAGGAGGCGAGGCGTTTTTGGCCCCGCTTCGAGAATTGAACTTCCCGCTCCATCGCATTTATGTGACGCTTCAAGGGACGGATCTCGTTGACGTGTCACGCTTGTCACGAGTCGTCCAATATTATCGTTCATCTGGTGTTAAAGTCGCGCTCGACTTCGCAGAATCAACGAGCATCGAAGACATCATGACGGTGGCGCCTGAGATGTTGCTCGTCGATTTGGCGACGATGGTCGAGAAGAAGACGTTATCGGTCACGTATCCGCAAATGCTTCAGACGATGGAATACATCGCTTCCCGTCTCGGGGCTCCGCTCCTCTATAAATCAATCGACCATCTCGGACAGTTGCGTTATGCGTGGCGTCATGGCGGACGTTATTATATGGGCAGTCTCCTCGGGCAAAGCGATGCGATGCCGCCGCGCGAAGCGAAAGGTATGAGCGTATTGACGCAAGAAGTACCGTCGTTCTTCTTACACGATCAAGAGCGATTAAAGCGATTATATGAATTGGAGTTCGAACTCCATAAACAAATCCACGACCTCGTCCAAAACGGGAAGTGGTCGCGCGATAAGAAAGATGAATGGTTGCTCCATATTGCCCCGAAACTCGAAGGGACGTTCGTCCGTTACTATTTGACGGACCAAACCGGGTTCCAGACGAGCGCGAACGTGTATCAGGCGCAGTCGGATTGGGCGGTCGACAATACGTATCGCGGTTATAACTGGAGTTTCCGACCGTACTTCATTCGAACGATGGCGGCAATGGACGTGCGTGGACGGGGCTACTTGTCCGAGGATTATCGTGACTTCAGCTCGAACGAAGTGACGCGGACGTTCAGTTATCCGTTACCGGACGGCATGTTCTTGTTTGCGGATTTATCAGAAGAGTTCTTATATCAAAATCGATTATTAGATTGAGAGGGAAAACGAATGTTAGATTATGATTACGATGCATTGCGTGAGACTGGGCGAATCGTCGCCTTGGCGCGCGATGAGATGGCGAAAGCGGTCAAACCGGGCATGACGACGAAACAGTTGGATGAAATCGGGCAGCGTATTTTGGAAGCGGAAGGGGCCGCATCGGCCCCGATCACGATGTATGAGTTCCCGGGTTATACGTGTATTTCCATCAATGACGTCGCAGCCCATGGGATTCCAGGTGACCTCGTCATCCAAGACGGCGACGTGGTCAACGTCGACGTATCCGCCGTGAAGGACGGCTACTATGCGGACACAGGACGTACGGTCATCGCGGGCACACCGAAATCGGCTAAACACGAGCGTTTGGTCGAAGTGTCATTGACATCGCTCGAAGCGGGTCTCAGCAAAGTGAAGGCCGGCGTCAAGGTCAACCAAATCGGGAAAGCGATTTATGCCGATGCCCGTAAGAACGGCTTCACGGTCATCCGTAACTTGGCGGGCCATGGCCTCGGTCGCACGCTTCACGGTGAGCCGGAGACGATTTCGAACTACTATAGCCGTGAAGAGAACGACATCTTGAAAGAAGGACAAGTCATTGCCGTCGAGACGTTCATCTCGACGAAAGATGAAATCGTCTATCAATCAGAAGAGGACGGTTGGTCGTTGTTCACCCCGAACAACAGCCTCGTCTCCCAGTTCGAGCACACGGTCGTCGTCACGAAAGACGGCTATGAAGTATTGACGGGCACATTCCGTTAACGATGAAAAGGCGGCAGACGCGAAGTCTGCCGCCTTTTTTGCGGAGTTTTTACAGGAGTCGAATCGTCTGTTCACTCAGTTGCTCGATTTTCGTCCAATCCGGTGCGACCTGGTCGGGAAGCATCAATTGTCCGTTCTCGACCTCGAGCGGGGTATCGAGCAAATCGGTCTCGAAGTAAGCGCTCGTCCCGGCCATATCGGCCGGATAGGAGGCTCCGCTCAATGAGGCGAATAAGAGCGTGTGATAACGGCCGATCGAGGACTCATACATCCCACCGACCCAGTAAGGGGTGCCGCTATCGCGAATCGCGAGCGCCTCGCTCCAGCCGCCGACGCGGGCCGGTTTGATATTGACGATGCGACCGGCTCGAAGTCGATGCATCGTCGTCGCGTCTTGAGCCGAACTGATCGATTCGTCGAGACAAATCGGTGTGGTGAGCCGTGCCTGCAAGTCCGCTGTCTCGACCCAATGTGTGCTCGGATAAGGCTGTTCGATCATCAAGAGACGGTAGGTATCTAACGCCTCGAACCAGTCAAGCGGTTGCTCGGAGCCACTTCCATTCAAATCAATCATGAGCGGGGCGTCCGGAAAATTGCTTCGAATCTCGCCGAGTGCAGGAAGCAGTTCATGCGGGGACGCTTTTAACTTGATCCGGTCGAATCCGGACGCGAGCGCAGCCTCGATGGCGTTCAACGTCTGACTGAGCAGACCGATGCCAATCGTCCGGCCGCATGCCACGACATCGCCGGCTTGGACGTATTGTTTTAATGTCTGATTCGCGCGGGCCGCTTCCACTTCCCATAGAGCGCTCTCCCACATCGCTTTCGCCATCGGTTGGCCGATGATCGAGCTGACATGGGTACCGAACGAGGCGGCAGACAACGTCATCCCTTTCAGGAGTTGGACAATTAAAGCGGACGTATCGATGACGGAGCGGACGGTCTCAGCCGTATACCATGGCGTATCGAACGCGACACCTTCCCCGTAGCCGACAACATCGTCGACCGTCTCCAGCCGGAGAATGACCGTCCGTCTCGTCGCCAACACGGCGTGGGCGGTGACAATCGGATGTTTGAACGTGAGGGGGACGATATACAGTTCAGCGCGACGAATCATGGTCAGCCTCCTTTAAGCGATGACGCATCAATTTACCGTTGGCGTTACGAGGCAGCTCGTCGACGGCAATCCATGCTTTCGGATGTTTATAAGATGCCAGATGGTCGTGCAGCAGCTGAATCGCCTCATCGAAATCGAACGTACCGACCGTGAAGGCAACGGGTACCGCTCCCCAAGTCGGGTCGGGACGACCGACGACCCCGACGTCTTGAATGCCCGGGCAACGCAATAACACGCTCTCGATTTCGGCCGGATAAATGTTCTCACCGCCGGAGATGATCAAATCACTGCGGCGGTCATGGACGTACAAGTAACCGTCTTTCATCGTGCCGAGGTCGCCCGTTTGCCAATAGCCGTCGGGCGTCCAAGCATCGGCCTCTGGCTGTTTATAGTAACCAGGGGTCACCGTCGGTCCGTTCACTTCAATCTCCCCATCCGCATTGATACGGAGTTGGGTCGGCGCGATTGCTTGACCGCTCGAGCCGATGTGGGCGAGTGCCTCGGCTGGCAACAGCGTCGCGACTTGCGAACACGTCTCCGTCATCCCGTACGTCTGGGCGACCGGTAACTGCCGCCGCTCGGCTTCTTCGAGCAACGGACGCGGTACGGGACCGCCGCCGACGAGCAGAAGTTGCAACTGATGGCGGGAGAGACCTGCGTCGAGGAGCCGCTTAAGCATGACCGCAACGAGCGAGATGTGGGTGATTCTCGCCGTCTCAATCAACTCGAGTGTACGAGCGACATCGAACTTCGGTTCGACGTATAGTAACGAACCGAAACGAGCGCTCCGATACACTTGCGCGAGTCCGCTCATATGGAAGAGCGGCGTCACGACGAGCATCCGGTCACTTGTCCCGTAACCGAGGCGCGTCTTGGCCGCCTCGGCGCTCGCGACGTGATTGCCGAACGTCTGCTTTACGGCCTTGGCCCGTCCAGTCGTGCCTGAGGTGAACATGAGCGACATGACTTCATCGTCTGCCCACTCGTGCGGTGTAGCGAGTGACGCCTCATCTCGTGACGTCAACGCGAATTGGGTGATCGACAGTTCAATCGGTTCATCGACGAGCAATACATCGATATCGGCCGTCTCGATTTGTCCTGCCAGTTCGCTCATCGTCAACCGTGTGTTGAGCGGAACGAGTACTTTTCCGAGTAACTGGATGGCGTGGACAGCGATGACATAATCAGCGCTGTTCACAGCGCGTAATCCGATATGCCGGGCTTCGGGTGCGACCCGTTCCAGGAAGTGGGCCAAACGGGAGCTTTCCGTGCTTAACTCGGCCCAAGTCAAACTGACGGACGCGGTGACGAGTGCCATGGCGTCGCGTCGATGTTGTGTCACATAACGATTCATCATCAGAACCTCCAAAAAAAGAGTAGCGAAGTCGCTACTCTTTGTCGATTTACGGGAAACGCGGGAACTGACCGAAGTCTGGATCGCGTTTTTCTTTGAAGGCGTCGCGGCCTTCTTTTGCTTCGTCTGTCGTGTAGTAGAGAAGCGTCGCGTCGCCGGCAAGCTGTTGAAGTCCTGCGAGTCCGTCCGTGTCGGCGTTCATCGCTGCTTTCAAGAAGCGAAGGGCCGTCGGAGAGTGTTGCAAGATCTCTTGGCACCATTGGATCGTCTCGGCTTCAAGTTGCTCGAGTGGAACGACCGTATTGACGAGTCCCATGTCAAGCGCTTGCTGTGCGTCGTATTGACGGCAGAGGTACCAGATTTCGCGTGCTTTCTTGTGGCCGATGATGCGGGCCAAGTAACCTGAACCGTAACCGGCATCGAACGAGCCCACTTTTGGTCCAGTTTGACCGAAACGGGCGTTGTCGGCTGCAATCGTCAAGTCACAGACGACGTGCAAGACGTGTCCGCCACCAATCGCATAACCGGCTACCATGGCGATGACTGGTTTCGGGATGACGCGAATCAAACGTTGAAGGTCGAGGACGTTCAAGCGTGGAATCTCGTCGTCACCGACGTAGCCGCCGTGGCCGCGGACTTTTTGGTCGCCGCCTGAGCAGAAGGCTTGATCGCCTTCACCAGTCAAGATGATGGCGCCGACTTCTTTATCGTCACGGGCGCGTGCGAACGCGTCGATGAGCTCGTTGACCGTGAGTGGACGGAACGCGTTCCGTACTTCCGGGCGGTTGATGGTAATTTTTGCGATGCCGTTCCACTTCTCGTACTTGATATCTTCGTACGTGCGGACCGATGTCCAGTTTGCTACTGATTCCATTTAAATTCCCCCTAAAATCAATTTCTCTATCATTGTACCAAATTGTTGGGCATTCTCGACATGTGGAGCATGAGATGCGTCCGAAATTTCATGAATTTCAATATCGGGACGAATCAACTGCATATTCCGAGCAATCTGTTGAAACTTCACATCGTGTTCCCCGACGATCAAATCGGTGCGAGGTAAACGGTCGAGTAGCGGCCAGAGCGACGGCATGCTACCCGTCCCGATGGCGCGGAGGCTGTCCGCAAGTGCGGCTGGACGTTGGGCCAACCGCTCGGGACGGAGGGCGGCGCGCATCTCATCGGTTTGATGCCAGAGCGGAAGACGTTCCCAACGGTCAACGAACGCCTCAAGTCCTGCTCGCTCGATAAATTCGGCGAGCTTTTCGTCTTGAAGCCGGCGTTGTCGACGTTCAGCCGCTATGTTGAGCCCGGGCGTCGTGCTAATGCCGATGAAGTGGTTGACCCGATCATCATAGGCGGCGAGTGTCATCCCGATACGTCCGCCGAGCGAGTAACCGACGACCGTCCACGGACCTTCGTCCGTATCGAGTAGCGCCGACAAGTCTTTAATCTGTTGACTCATCTTGGCACGCCCGACCGCTTGCTGTCCGGTGCCGCCGTGTTGCAATAGCGACGGGGCGACGAGCCGGACGGGGAGCTCAGGGAACTGGGAGATCCAAGCCGCACTCCCGGTGAACCCATGAAGAAGCAAAACGGGACGGCCGCTCCCACGTTCGAGCAACTCATAAGAGACGCCACGCACGGAACGCATCACGATTCGTTCTCCGTCGTCAAACGGTCCGTGAGCGAAGCGGTCCAACGACGATGCTCGGCCACGTTCCTAGCGCGATCAGACGGAAATTCAATCAGCTGAACGCCTGCTTCAATCGCCGTCATGACATCTTCAGGCTGCTCGAGCAAGCGATAACTGAGTCCGTATGTCTCGGCAAATCCGCGCAAGTTCAAGTGGAGCGGCGTCCCGAACAAGTCCTCGAACATTTGCGGTGCGATCGAAGCTTGTGGCAAGAAAGAGAAGATGCCGCCGCCATCATTGTTGACGACGACGATGGAGAACGTACCTGGGTGCGATTTGACGAGTTGCAGGGCGTTGCTGTCATGATAAAACGCCAAGTCGCCAATTAACAGGGCGGCCTTGTCCGTATCGTGACAGGCACCGAGCGCGCTCGAGATGATGCCGTCAATCCCGTTCGCCCCGCGATTGGCGAGGACGTCGATTGACTGACCGGCTGAAAGTGTTGTATCGATATCACGGATTGGCATGCTATTGCTGACGAAGATGCGATCAAGACGAGACGCCAGCAAATGACGCGTCAATGCGCTTTCTCCGCTCAAAGCAGGTTTTGCGGATTCGGCGACGCGTTCGAACAATGCGAAACGATCGAATAAGTCGGCGTCATAGTCTTTGTTGATGGTGGCGACATAATCAATCGCATCGCCGTACACGACCGTGGCGCTGTTCGACGGGTCGCGGAACGATCCCGGTTGCTCGATCAAGACGTATGGCACGTCGTGAAGCCACTGATTCAGCCGTTTCGAGACGGGGGCAGCCCCGAACCGGACGACCGCGTCAGGTGTCCATTCCGTGCGATGCTCGCTCGCGAGCCACGCGTCATAGTTCGTCAAGACATGGTCAAACCGGCGCATCCCGCTCAATGGGTCGGCGAAGACCGGAATACGATGGGCCAGCGCCGACGTGTAGAGAGGCTCAAGCCATGATGTCGGAGTACCTGGTCCGACGATGAAGGCGAGACGATTGACGTCAATCTCTTGTTTGAACCGTTTCAAGTCGAGACTTGTCGGTTTAAGATAGGTCGGCTCAGAGGATTCGGCTTCACCGCCCAGGAGTGACGTCAAGCGCTCGATATCCGGCAACAACGGTTCACGGAACGGGATGTTCACATGGACCGGACCGAACGGCGCATGCATACTCGTCCGGACGAGCCGGGCGACTGTCTGTTCCATGTAGCGCTGGCTCGCTGCTTCAGGAACGGGGAGGTCGACGCTCGCTTTCACGTGTTCGCCGTACAGTCGGACTTGGTCGATCGCTTGAGGCGCCCCGACGTTCCGAAGTTCGTGCGGCCGATCGGTCGTCAACACAACGAGCGGCAGTTGTGAGATATTTGCCTCGGCCACCGCCGAAAAGTAGTTGGTAGCGGCAGTGCCGCTCGTGCAGATGAGCGCGACCGGGCGCAACGATGATTGCGAACGAGTCAACCCGAGTGCGAAAAAGGCAGCCGACCGTTCGTCGACGATGATATGATGTCGGACACTCGGATGAAGATAGGCGGCCATGGCGAGCGGTGTCGAGCGAGAGCCGGGACTGATGACGACGTCCTCAACTCCTTGTTCGACGAGCCGGTTCATCATACCGGCGACCCACTCCGTTAACGGTTCATTCATGCTTCATTGCCTCCTGCGCGTACTTTGTCCAATCCGAGAGCTTGCTTGATTGGACTGAGCTTGATTTCTGTCTCGGCGAGCTCCGCTTCGAGTTCAGACTCTTGGACGATTCCACAGCCTGCGTATAGCGCCACGAATTGATGGTGGACAAGAGCCGACCGGATCGAGACGACGAACTCTCCTTCACCGTCCGTGTTCAGCCAACCGAACGGTGACCCGTACCAGCCGCGGTCGAACCGTTCAATCTCGCGCAACAAGCGGACAGATGTCCGTTTCGGAGATCCACCGAGCGCCGGGGTCGGGTGGAGCGACTCGATGATCGACAGCAAGGATGCGTTCGTATCGAGCGTTGCTTGAATCGGTGTGTGCAGATGGAAAACCGACCGGTTCTCCAAGATGCGCGGCGACTCCGGTGCCTTGATGGTAGCCGCGTATGGTGTGAGGGCGTTCTTGATGTCCTTCACGACGATTTGGTGTTCCTCGAGGTTTTTGGCGTCGTGGAGTAACGTCTGTTTGGCTACATCCGATTCGATCTCGGTGTCTGGTCGCTTGATGGTGCCGGCGATGGCGGCCGTTTCAATGTACGGTCCTTGTTTCTTGACGAGCCGTTCCGGCGTCGCTCCGAAAAATCCGATTTCCCGCTTCGGCTGATACAAGAACACGTAACTGCCCGTCTGATGTTCTGACAAGTGGCGCAGTGTCGTCGCGAACGGGAACGCCTCTTCCGAGGTCTGGTAGATTTCTTCCCGGGCGATGACGATCTTTTCGACTCGTTCTTCAGTGATGTTCAGTTTAGCTTGTTGGAAACTCGACTTGAAATGGTCGACGCCGTCTTTGACTTGCGAGTAAGTCGGTGTTTGTTTGTCGGGCGCATGTAGCGCGTTGAACTGGGCGAGTTGATCGGCCAATTGAATCAAATATTGTTCGACCGAACGTTTGGCCGAGACGAGCGTCGAAACGGTCAACGTGTGCTTGTCGCCCGAGCGGCGATATAGAAATTTCGGCACGACCAACGATGCTTCACCGAACGCTTCCCACATATTTTTTTGGGGCCGCACGAACGTGTCGAACGAAAAGCCCGAGAACGCATAAATGACCGCGTCGACGTCCCGGCGGTGCAGGCTCCAATCGTACTGTAGACGTTGGAAACGTTCGGGACCAGAAGCCGTCAACACGAGCGCATCGGCACATCCGAGCATCTCGAGGGAGCGGTCTGGCGTCGAAAAATAGTAGTGGGACGTTTCAGTGTTTTGAATAATATGGAACGCGTCGAACGAAGGGATTTCCCACGTGTACGAGGCAAGTACCGGTCGTTGCCAAGCACGTGCCCGTTTATGGGCTTGTTCGATTCGTTGTTTAATGTGTGTTTGAGTATCTGGCATGAAAGAAAAGCCTCCTCAATCCAATGGAATTCTCATTCTTTAGTGTATCATGACTTCACAACAGAACTGGCCGTCAAATGCTCGAGAAAGTGAAGGGAGCCGTCCGAGCGGCGGGCATTGACAGGTTTTTTCAAAGAGACGTAAACTAACGAAGGGAGGGAAGTGCATGAAGAAGAGAGAGAAAGGTGCGTATTGGCGCATGATTCGCCCGCATACGTTGACAGCGAGCTTTATACCGGTGCTGTTAGGGACGTTCATCGTCCTCGGGCAAGTCGAGTTGAAGTGGGGATTGTTCTTAGCGATGCTCATTGCCTCGGTCTTGATTCAAATCGCGACGAATTTATTTAATGAATATTATGATTACAATCGTGGACTCGACCACGAAGGTTCCATTGGAATCGGTGGCTCGATCGTACGTGATGGGTTCACACCCGGACAAGTGCTCGGGATCGCGCTCGGTATGTATGGGGTAGCGGCTGTGCTTGGGCTCTATATTGCGGCTTCAACGAGTTGGAATTTAATTTGGATCGGTGTGCTGTCGATGGTCGTCGGATTCCTGTACACGGGAGGTCCGCTCCCGATCGCCTACACGCCGTTCGGGGAAATCGTCGCTGGCCTATTCATGGGTTATGTCATCATCGGCATCTCGGGATATATCCAAATCGGGACGGTGACGACAGAACTGTTGCTCGTATCGTTTCCGATGGCGCTTTTGATCGGGGCGATCTTGCTCGCGAACAACATTCGTGATTTGGATAATGATAAAGTGAATGGGCGCAAAACAATCGCCTGTCTCGTCGGACATCGTCGTGCCGTTCTCGTCTTGGCCGGATTCTTTATCGCGGCATTGGTCGGCATCCTCGTCGCCGTATTCGGGTTTGGCGTGACGCCGTGGGTGCTGTTGTCATTGCTGACAATTCCAATCATGGTACGGGCAGTGAAGCGTTTTTGGGTCAAGCGTGAACCGGCTGAACTCATGCCGGCGATGGCGATGACCGCAAAAGTGAACACGTTGTTTGGCGCTTGGATGGTCATCGGGTTAATGGTCGCGCGGCTAATCGCGTGAATTAAGAGGAGGGAACCACATGTCAGTCGTTCAAGAAATGCTAGCGTTCAATGAAAAATTCGTAACAGAGAAACAATATGAGCAATTTGTCTCGGATAAGTTTCCCGATAAAAAAATCGTCATTTTAACGTGTATGGATACGCGTCTGACGGCGTTGTTGCCTCAAGCCCTCGGACTAAAAAACGGGGATGCTAAAATCATAAAAAATGCGGGAGCCGTATTGTCACATCCGTTCGGATCGGTTATGCGTTCGATTCTCGTCGCGTTGTATGCGCTCGGGGCCGAAGAGGTCATCGTCATCGGTCATTATGATTGCGGCATGGCGGCGATCGATCCGAATGCGGTCATCGCAGAAATGGAACGTCGCGGCATTGAACCGCAGACACTTCAAACACTCAAGTCGTCAGGGATGGATTTGGAGAAGTGGTTGCACGGGTTTGACTCGGTCGAAGCGAACGTCGTCAACTCGGTCAACCTCGTCAAAAACCACCCGCTCTTGCCGCCGGGCACGAACGTCCATGGGTTTGTCATCGACCCTGCGACCGGTCGTCTTGACGTCGTCGAAGCATAATGCAAAAGGCGGTCTCTTCTGGAGAGACCGCCTTTCTTTCGTTACCCGTATGTGTTGACGGGGATATCTTTATAGTCGTCTTCGTCCGAATCTTTTGATTTGGACTTTTTATTTTTCTTATAGTTTTTCTCGTACTCACGTTCGCTCGGCGTTTTGAAGAAACGTTGCCAAGTAGCGTTGATTTCTGAGCCGATCAAAATGATCATGCCGGTCAGCTGGAGCCAAAGCAACGTGACGATGATTCCTCCGAGTGAGCCGTACGTCGAATCGTAATTGCCGAAGTTCGAAACGTACAGGCTGAAGCCGAGGGAGACGAGCTGCCAGGCGATGACGCCAAAGATCGCACCTGGAATCGTGCTCTTCCAGAACACGTGTTGCTGCGGGGCGATTTTATAGAAAATTGACAGCGTGAAAATCAAGATGACGGTCGTCAACACGTAGCGGAACACGTTGATCAAGATGACGTCGGCCCCCGAAATCGGGATGAAACGGGCCACGAAATCGATGATTTGCGAACCGAATACGTTCGAGACGATGAGCAGTAACATGCCAACGCCGAGTAATAACGTCAACCCAAGGGCGATGCCTTTGCTGACGAAGAAATTACGTTCGTTATCTTCCCCGTACGCGTGAATCGCCATATTGATCAAGCGTTCAACCCCTTTAGCGGCCGACCAAATCGCTAAAATCGCACCGATCGAAAGAAGTCCGCCGCGCGGTTCGCCAATGGCGTCAAAGATGCCGGATAAAAATTCAGTCGCGGCCGCACCCGGGGCCAAGTTATTCAGTTGTTCTTGGAATGACGCCTGTGAGATGTCGAAGAACGACAACAACGCGAGAATGAAGATGAGTCCCGGGAAAATCGATAAGAACCAAAAAAAAGCGAGCGTCGCACCATAATCTTGAACATCATGTTCTTTAAAGCGACGAAGCAACTCCTTCCCAAAGGCGAACCAATTCTTTTTTTCTTTTACTTCTGCAGTATCCATGTGTATGCCTCCTGAACGTTATCGTTAGAAACTTTCTTTCCCGAAATGTCAGGAGGCTACACATGAAATTAGTCTTCGGCCAGCGTTTTATTGAAAAATCGCTCGGCTTCGTTCGACAGCAAGTCGGCGAGTGACGGTGGTCGTACCGGTAAATGGCTGAGCGCGCTTCGCTTCACCCACATCGGCGTATACGATCCGTTCGTTTGCTCTGCTTGAAATTCTTCACCTGTCCCGGTGCCGAATTCGCCACCGGTCATCCGGGCCCAGTAGTATGGGTTCAACTCTCCATTGAAGGCGACATGTGCGGCTACGCCTTCAAGTTCGACGTGGACGCCGAGCTCTTCGAACGCTTCACGGACGGCCGTCTCTTCAGCCGTATGCCCGAATTCGACACCACCGCCCGGAAATACATAATACAAAAGGTTTTCTTTCTCTCGGCGAATGAGCGCGACTTCGTCATGTTCATTCACGAGGATGATGGCACTGCGTAATTTCGTTCTGACCAATGGAATCGTTCCTTTCGATTTCGTATCGTGAACAAAACGCATCGACTCGCGGCCGATGCGTTTTGGTTAATCTGTTGCTGGTTGTTCAAGTGAGGCGTACATGTCAGGTGTCAGGCCGTTATCGTGCGAGGCGATGACTTTCCCAGCGACGCGCATCCCGAGTCGGAGCGCATCTTCAATCGGGTGACGTTTCATCAACTCAGAGATGACAGCGGAGAAGAATGAGTCACCCGCACCGGTCGAGTCGGCAACTTTCACTTTCGTCGTCGGGACGTGACCTTGTTCATTCGTGCGTAAGTCGACATAGACGGCGCCGAGCTCACTCATCGTGACGATTGTGAGCGGAGCTCCTTTCATCGCGAGCACTTCGGCGACGCGTAACGCATCGTCCACTGTGACGATGGACATATCAGACAAAATCTCCGCTTCTTCGCGGCTACAGATGAAGCCGGTGAAACCTTGGAGTAAATGACGGTTCCGTTCAATCACCGACAGATGACCGCACACGCCATACAGCGGAAGCTTCATTTCGCGGCACAGTTCAATGGTCTCGTTCAATACATTGACCGACAAGTCGAGGTCAATCGCGACCGCCTCACTTTCAGCGAACACTGTATCGATGCGACGGAGGATACATTCTTCCATCATCGCTTCGTCCGGTTGCTTCGAGATTGACGTTTGCAGGTCACCGTTGTTATCCATGACGGCAAGCCACATGCCCATCCCATTGTCATCGAGCAAATCGACGTGATCGACGTTGACGTTCAAACCGCGGAGTTCTTCGAGAACACCCATCCCGATTTGATCGTTCGTCACGGTCGACACGAAACGGACGTCATTCCCGAGAACACCTAAGTTTTGGGCGACGTTTCGGCCGGTCCCACCGTTCGAGAACGCGATGTCACCGACGTTCTTGGCATCTTTATGAAGCGGGGCGAACGAGGTTCCTTTAATATCGACAAACACCTTGCCGATTACTGCAATCGTATTCATATACTGTACCACCTTTAGCCAATCTTCCTATTAGTTCCGGTCTCATTAGACACATTGTTTCAATTATAGCGAAATTACTAACGGCTTTCAACGACGGTTTGAATGAGTGTCGAATTTTGTCATTCCCACGAGGTGCTGAGCAAACGAAGCCCGTTCAAGATGACGAGGATGGTCGATCCTTCATGGCCGACGACCGCGAACGGCATGACGAGCAGTTCGAAGATGTTCGTCGCAATCAACACGAGGATGACACCTAGGGCAAACACGACGTTTTGGAGGACGACGCGATTCAATTTACGGGACTGTTTGATGGCCGAGCTCAACCGACGGAGGTCGTTTTTCATTAAGACGACGTCGGCCGTCTCGAGGGCGGCGTCTGTCCCTTCACCCATCGCGATCCCGACATCGGCTGTCGCGAGGGCGGGGGCGTCGTTGATGCCGTCGCCAATCATGCCGATGCTACCGTATTCTTGTTTTAATTGTTTAATCTGCTCGACCTTCTCTTCTGGGAGACATTCGGCGATGTAACGGGTCAACCCGGCCTCAGTGGCGATGGCGCGGGCTGTCGCCTCGTTATCGCCCGTGATCATGATCGTCGCGATACCGAGATGGTTGAGTCGTTCGATCGCTTGTTTGGCTTCTGGGCGCAGTGTGTCCCGGAGCGCGAACGCTCCAATCGTCTTCGCTTCATCGCTGACGAACACGAGCGTATGGCCGGCAGCTTTTAAACGTTCAACATCGTCGCGGAAGAAATCTCCGCTCGGATCGGCGAATTTTTGTTTGCCGACCCGATAGGCGACACCATCGATCGTCGCTTCAATCCCGGACCCGGTCACGTCTTTGAAGTGTTCCATCGTTCCTGTGTAGTTCCCTGTGAATTGGACGAGCGCTTCGGCGAGCGGGTGCATCGAATGTTCTTCAATCAAGCTGACGATGCGATAGACGTGCTCTTTCTCAACGGTTGGATGGATCAATGCCGATTGGACTTCTGGTTTACCAATGGTGAGCGTACCGGTCTTATCGAAGGCGATCGCTTTCAAACGGCCCATGTTCTCGATATGGACGCCACCTTTGAACAAAATCCCATGTTTGGCGGATGAAGCGATGGCGGCGAGTGCGGCCGGAGTGATGGCTGCGACGAGGGCGCACGGCGAAGCGACGACGAGTAAAATCATACCGCGGTAAATACTCGTCTCAAGCGACCACGGCGTCAACACAGGTCCGAGCAAGATGATTGCGGTGACGGAGACGAGCACGACTTGAACGTAGCGTCCCTCGTACCGGTCGATGAACTGGGCGGACGGTGATTTTTCTTCTTGCGCTTGCTGTACCATTTGAATGATTTTTTGGAACAACGTTTCCGTGGCGAGCTTTGTCACTTCTAACGTCAAGACACCGTTCAAGTTAACGCTTGAGCCGTATACCTCGTCGCCGACGTTTCGGTCGACCGGAATCGATTCACCGGTGATGGCGGCTTCCTCGATCGAGGCACTGCCTTTCAAAATCCGACCGTCGACCGGGATGCGTTCGCCGGGTCTTACGTAGATGTGGTCTCCGACGCGAAGGTCGTCGATATGGACGACCTCGAGGCCGTCCGAAGCGTTCAATCGCGTCGCTTGTTCAGGTTGCAGTTCCATTAATGACTCGAGGGCGCGTTCGTTTTTGTTCATCGTGTACGTCTCGAGTGCACCGGACAAAGCGAAAATGAAGATGAGGATGGCACCTTCCATCCAATAGCCGATGGCCGCGGCGCCGATGGCCGCGATGATCATGAGCAGTTCGACGTTCAACGAACGGGTTTCCCACGTATCGGTCAGACCTTCTTTCGCTTTGGCATATCCGCCGATTAAAAAGGCGGTCAAATAGAGGGTGACGTAGAGCGCAGGAGCTCCGTCTTGTCTTTCCGTGATATATGCGAGTACAATCAATACACCACTGATGAGCGCCATGATGAGCTCGATATGTTCGAACCAGTTGGCCCGTTTGAAGACGTGGCTTTTTTCCTGTGTGACGGTTGATGTGTTCATGTGAGCACCTCTTTCTAAATGAGAATATATATCAGTTAAATGATAATGATTGAGGATGATTATCATTATCTATTGTTGATATGATTGGATTTAATACTAGTTTCGGCTCATAACCTTATTTATAATGATTATCATGTAAGTCTATTTTAGCACCAATCGTAATAACTCACAAACTAAAAGATTAAGGAGTTTTTGTGTCATGCAAAATGTATTTCAACGCCCTTGGACGGTCACGTTCCTCGCGCTATTCAACACGTTTTTATGGGGGAGCGCGTTCCCGTTTATCAAACTGAGCTACGAGGCGCTTGATATTCAAGAGCACGAGTACGGCCAGCAGTTGTTTTTTGCCGGCGAACGCTTTTTATTGTCCGGACTGCTCTTGCTCGTGATTAGCCGCCTCGTCTTCAAACGGCCGATTCGATTAAACGCGGAAAAGTTGAAGGCGTATGCACATTTAGGGGCATTTTTGACATTCTTACAATATTTGTTCTTTTATATCGGGCTTTCCATCTCGACCGGGGTGCAAGGTTCGATTATCGCGGGATCGACCTCATTCTTCCAAATGGCGCTTGCCCATTTCCGTTATGAGGATGACCGTCTCAACCGGTTGAAGGGGATTGCCCTCACACTCGGTTTCTCTGGGATCGTCATCGCCAACTGGCCGACAGCGCACGCAGAGATAGGATTTGGGATTGGCGAGATCTTGCTCATTATGGCGATGATTTCAGGGGCGTTCGGGAACTTGATTGCGAAAGACTACTCACGCGCACATGATGTCGCCCCGATGACGGCTTGGGCGATGGTATTCGGCTCGCTCGGTCTTCTCGTCGTCGGCTATGTGTTCGCGCCAGGGGATGTGTTCCTTCCTTACACGATCACGACGCTTTTCTTCTTGCTGTATCTCGCGCTCTTGTCTGCAATCGGGTTCACGTTATGGAACACACTCATGAAATATAATCCGGTCAGCCGGGTATCACTTTATATGTTTTTTGTTCCCTTATTCGGTGTCGTCTTATCGAGCGTTTTACTCGGTGAAACGATCCCGTGGAACGCGCTTGTCGGATTATTGTTCGTCATCGCGGGCATCTATCTCTCGACTTATTTCCAGGGGCGAGTCAACCGTTCGGCCCGTTGATCAAACAAAGCTGACGCACGGTTGACGGAATCTTGTTCCCATGGCAAAATATATTAAAAATTCTGAATTCTTTCAGTTGAAAATCGGTCTTCGTTGTAAAGACTTGCGTGCGAATCTGATAGAAGGGAGGATTGTGCCATGGCAAGAAATCCGATTGTCCGAAACATACTCATCTCGCGTCAACCACGGGACGAGTACGTCAAATACGTGATGAAGTGCGTAAGTCGCGGATTGAAGGAGCATCACGACCAAGTGGACGCGCGTGCAACGAGGCAAGGGGAGGACATCCAGACGAAGTGGCATATCAATGATCGCGTTATTGAAGTCACAATCAAGTCGGACGTGCTGGCCTCACTAGAGACAGAACCGTTCGCGCTCGATGAAGTGTTCATGCGCGCGTTCGAACGAAACGACGTTCGTCTCGGTCCAATCAAGGAATGAGTGATACGAAAAAGGGTGAGTCTCCGTTGAGACTCACCCTTTTATGCATCAATCGGCTTCGCTTTCGCTGTGAACAGACTCACAGCCAAGATGCCGAGAATAAGTGTGTACATCAAGAAATACACTTCTTTCGGTAACGCAATCCAAAACGCGCCAATCATCGGTCCGCTGATCGAACCGACGCTAAACGAGATGCTATAGAGCATATTGCCGGTCGGTAACAACGAACGTGGCAACACTTCTGTCATATGAGCCAAACCGAGAGAATACGTGGAGCCGAGACCGGCCCCGGCAAGAGCGAACAAGACGAGCAGCCAGGCGTAATGGTCGACGGCCAGGTTGGCGACGCCGAAGACGAGCGTTCCGAGCGTCAACACGATTTGCAGGATGCGTTTCTTCCCGAAGTGATCGGCGAGGCGGCCGAGCGGTAACTGGACGATAATCGAGGCGACGATGAACGTCGTGATGAGCGTACTCGTCTGTGTCAGCCCAATGTCGTTGCGGACCGTGAAAATCGGTAAGTTGGCATTCAAGCTCGCCTCAAGGAACCCGTATGTAAAAGCAGGTAAGAGCGTATATCCGCCGCCGATGAGGACGAGGCGGATGCGTCCTTTCGAGTCGGTCTTCACTTTCTCAGCCTCAGGGTACTCGTTGTCGACCTTGAAGATCAAGAACAAGGATGCGAGACAGAAGACGATCAAGACGAGGAACGGCAGCCAAAAGTGGAGGTCGACGAGCGGGGCGATGAGCGGGCCGACCGCGAATCCGAGGCTGAACGCCATCCCGTAATACGCCATCGCCCGGCCAAGACTTCGCTTCTCGCTCGCAGACGTGACCCACACTTGGGATCCGTAATGGAGCGCCGAATCCCCAAATCCGATGACGAAACGCATGAGTGCCCACATGAGCAGTGACGGCCAGAGCGGCAAAAAGAACGTGGCAAGCGCCGTCAAGACGATGCCGAGGACGATGGTCGGCCGAAACCCGTACTTGCGGACGAACCGTTCGAGTAGCGGCGCAGAGACGATGACGCCCAAGTAGAGCATCGTCGCATTCAACCCGTTCAACCAGGCCGGGTTGCCGTCCCGTTCGATGAGCGTCGACAAGAGCGGGATGAGCGCGCCTTGAATCAAACCAGAAATAAAGACGACGAGTAATAAAATCGAAAACCGAAATCGTTGCATAATTCACCTCATACTCAAATAGTAAAAAGCTGAGAAGGGTCTCAGCTTTTTGGTTCGTCAATCGGTTGAGGTACATGATTCAAGTGTAAGAGTTCATCATCCCAACTGCCTTGACTGAATACTTCATCACGGTCTACTTTGTCTGAAACGAATGCGGCTGTCAATAAGATGCTGAGCACACCACCGAAAATGATGATGGCCATGACGGTGATCATGAATACATAGATGCCTGTCATCTTTAAACACCTCAATTCAGTTTATATACTGAACATTTCCCGAAACAAAACAATTAAAACGGCTCAGCGACACGTTCTTGAAAGTTCACGTCCGGGTAATACGCTTGCTTGACGAGCGCGTTCGGCCCGAGACATTTGACGGCCGGGCAGTGGCATGACAGTGTGGCGTTCAGACTGCTGTTCGTCCACGTTTTGTATGCATCCTGGAACGAGGTATCATACAGTGTGCCGAGCGTGCCGAGCTCGTCTCCGAAGTCGGTGACGATGATTTGGCCATCGAAGATATTCGTGTTGAGGCGTGAGCGGCCATCTGGGTCGTTCCGAACGGTGACGTTCTTCGCCTCGTGGAGTCGTCTCAACAAGGCGCGGTCCTCTGGTGCGTCGGAGCAGGCATAAAACGGCAACGTCCCGAATAACATCCAGACGTTCTCGTTCCGGACATCGAGCAGGTCATGAATCGCCTGACGGGTGTCGGCAAGCGATGCCGACTCGAGCGCGCTAGCAAAGTCTGCGGGGTACATCGGGTGCACTTCGTGACGCTGACAGCCGAGTGCGACGATCTCTTCATGGATTTCTTTCAAGTGCGGGATCGTCCGTTTGTTGATCATCGTCTCGGTGGATACGATGATGCCTTCGGAGGTGAGCGCCCGGGTATTGTCTTTCATCGTCTGAAGCATCTTCAAACGTGCCTCGACGCTCGGTTTCCGGTCCATCATCGCGAAACCGCCCTCTAAGAAATCGGCGTCTGTGCCCCAGTTATGCGAAATGTGCAAAACGTCGAGGTAAGGGGTAATAAGATGGTAGCGAGAGAGTGGGAGCGTCAAGTTCGAGTTGATTTGTGTCCGGGCGCCACGCTCTTTCGCATAACGCAAGAGCGGGACGACATAGTTCCGCACCGACTTCATCGACAGCATCGGCTCGCCGCCCGTGATGGAGAACGCGCGCAAATGCTCGATCTCATCAAGGCGCGAAATCAATAGGTCGAGCGGGACTTCAGGTTCTTCCGTCTGATCGAGCATATAGCCGACCGCGCAATGTTCGCAGCGCATATTGCATAGCTTGGTCGTCGTCACTTCGACGTTCGAAAGGACGAGGCGACCGAACTCGGTTTGATCGAGGTAGGCTTCCCACGGATCAAACGTTGTCGAGATGTTTTGCATATCAATTCCACCTTTTCATCAAGTCACACGAAATAGTATGCTATAATAACAACTCTTTGTCACGAACCAAAGGAGCGATCACGAGATGGGTAAATCACGAACGGATACGGCAGGAAAAATGAACGTGTTAAAATCGAGAACGGAATTACTGTGCTTATCAGTCAATACGTTGGACGAATTCACGACGCCAGAGGATTTGCATCGATTGTTAGCTGATATTGATTCCTTACGTGCGAAAGTCGTACGTTACGCCAAAGATTTAGAACAAGTATCTCGAAAGGATGAAACACATTGAAACTGATCGTAGGAGAATACACAAGCGCCCAAGCCGAGCGGCTAGGGATTAACGGAGAGGGCATCGCGACGATTGATCGCATGGTCATCTTCATTCCGAACTTATTACCAGGCGAGAAGGCGAAAGTCGAAATTACGCGCGTCGAGCGGAACTACGCCGAGGCACGCGTCATCAAGCGCGATAATGATTCACCGGACCGGGTCAAGCCACCATGTCCGATTTATGACGAGTGTGGCGGTTGCCAGATTCAACATATGAGTCCGCGCCTGCAGATGGACTATAAAGAAGAAATCGTCCGCAACGCCTTCCGTCAAAAGACGAAATTGAACGTCGACAAATCGGATATCCGTGGTACGAAAGGGATGGACAACCCTTGGTATTACCGCAACAAGTCACAATTCCCGCTCTCGACGCGCCGCGGTGAAATCGTGTCAGGGCTCTACAAACCGAACACGAATGAGCTCGTGCCAATCGAACACTGCATGGTACAGCAGCGCGACACGACGAACATTAACAACGCCATCGTCCGTATTTTGAACGAGCTCGACATCCCGGTATACGATGCGCGCCGTGACGTCGGTTTCGCCCGTACCGTCATCGTCCGCTCAGGCTACAAGACAGACGATGTCCAAGTCGTGCTCGTCGTCGGGAACGAGGACGTCCCGCGTTTAGATGAATTGAGCGATCGCATCATGGCGTTACCGAACGTCGTATCGTTCCACATTAATATCAACTCGAACCGTTCGGGTGTCATCTTCGGTTACCGTACGGTCCATATCGCCGGTCAAGACAAGATGGACGAGCAACTCGATGACGTCCATTACCACTTGTCACCGCGCGCGTTCTTCCAGCTCAACCCGGCTCAGACAGAAATCATGTATCGTGAAGTCGTCGAGGCGGCTGGACTCACGGGCGAAGAGCGCGTCATCGATGCGTATGCCGGTGTCGGTTCGATCGGGCTATGGCTCGCGCCGCACGCAAAAGAGATCCGTGGGATGGAAGTCGTCCCGGAAGCGGTGGAAGATGCGAACGCGCACATGCGTGAGAACGGCTTCAGCCATGCAACCTATGTTGAAGGCCGGGCCGAACATTGGATCCCGCGCTGGGTCAAGGACGGATGGATTCCAGATGTCATCGTCGTCGACCCGCCGCGCACAGGGGTCGATCATCAACTGTTGAATGCGATGATTTCATCGAAAGCGAAACGCATCGTGTACGTGTCATGTAACCCACAGACGCTCGCGCGTGATGCGGATCAACTCATGAAAGCCGACTATAAGATCAACTATATTCAGCCGTACGATATGTTCCCGCAGACGGCGCACGTCGAGTCAATCGTCGTCTTCGAGAAGAAGAAAAAGAAAAAGTATTGACGGGGTTGTGAAAACGCTTGCAAGAACGACGTTTTCACGTTATAGTTCAGATGTCAGACTTCTTTGATAAACGTTAAGAAGCGGAGGAACATCAGATGATCCCACAAGAAAAAGTGAACGAGCTTGTCCATAAAGCGATTGATGCACGGTCGCGCGCCTATACTCCTTATTCGAAGTTCAATGTCGGGGCTGTCGTCATCGACGAGACCGGCAAAGAGATCTCGGGTTGTAACGTCGAGAACGCTTCGTACGGCTTGTCGATGTGTGCAGAACGGACTGCCATATTCAAAGCGGTATCGGAAGGCAGCAAGGCAATCGAGACTGTCGTCGTCGTCGGCGACACGGACGGACCAATCTCGCCATGTGGCGCTTGCCGTCAAGTTATCGCCGAGTTTGCCAGTGACGACTTTACATTGATTCTCGCGAACATGGCCGGGGAGACGAAAGTGATGACGAAAGAAGAGATGTTGCCTTACGGCTTCTCGCCAAGCGATTTAACATAAAAATGCGGACGAATTTCGTCCGCATTTTTATTTATTGCCCTCATATTTTTTCTCGCTGACCGAGTCATCCTTCGAGTGCCGCTTTTGTTTCTCATCTTTCACTTTCTGGTTCAGCTCTTCTACCGGGATCGGGTCGACCGTTTCCATCCCTTCCTGGTCGAAGATGCTCTCCTTGTCCGTATCGACGGCATCCGGATTATCAAACGGTCGCTTGGACGTATCTTTTGACTGTTTCATCTTCATCGCCTCCTTGTCTTGACTGTTATTCCACTTCCTGAATGGGTGTAAACGCTTTAGAAAACGGGTTTCGATTTTGCGGAACAGTGGAATTATCCGTACATAGTGACTAAGGAGGGGTATTCGGATGGATAAGAAAGTATTGATGGGAATCGTACTCGGGGTGGCTGGGGCCGCGCTCGTCGCACCAAAAGTGGCGGCACTCTTGACTCAGGACCGTGATGACGATACATGGAGCAAGATGGACAAGATGGAAAGTGTCGATTCGGATAAGGATGAGGCGGAGGAAGGCCTCACTCAACTCGATTCGAACTATCGGGCCGAGTGGCAAGCGAATGGTTATCCACAGACGCACGCCGAGCGGGAACGTCTCATGAATGAATCAGATGACGCCTATAAAGGCAAAGACATATAAAAAAGACAGCCGCGGCTGTCTTTTTTATATGTCTTCGTCCGGCAAGAGCGGCAATGTGAGCGTGACGGTCGTTCCGTTGCCAACTTCTGAAGTGAAGTGCATCGAGCCGCCGTGGCGTTCCATGATGTGTTTGGCGATGGCGAGGCCGAGCCCGGTCCCGCCATCTTCGCGTGTGCGTGACTTATTGACACGGTAAAATCGCTTCGTCAATTGATCGAGATCCTCTTTCGGGATCCCCCGACCTTCGTCCCGAATCTCGGTGACGGCATTGTCGGCGGTCGCATATGTCTTCACATGGATCGATTTCCCGGCTTCGGTGTAGCGAAGGGCGTTATCGAGCAAGTTTCCAACGACTTGCTCGAGCCGGTCGTGGTCCCCAAGAATGATCAAGTCGAAATCGAGGTCCGTCTCGATCGTGACGCCTTTCGCCCCGGCAATCGGCTCGAAACGGTACAGCACATCTTCGAGCACTTGCGAATAGACGACCGGTTCTTTCGTCATCGGATATGAGTCGCGTTCGAGTTGGGCTAAGTCGAGCAAGTCGTTGACGAGCCGTTGCAAGCGCTCCGTCTCATTCTCGATGATTTCGTAATATTGGTTTTTCGTTTTCTCGTCGAGCGACGGGTCTTGGAGCATTTCCGTATAGCCCCGAATATATGACAACGGTGTCCGCAATTCATGACTGACGTTCGCCAAAAATTCTTTCCGTTGCTCTTCGACGAGACCGAGTGACTCGGCCATCCGGTTCAGCGTCTCGGCGAGCTCGCCAATCTCGTCATCGTAATAAATCGGGATACGGTGCGAGAAGTCGCCTTTGGCATATACTTGCGAGGCTCGCTTCATTTGTATGAGTGGCTGAATGATCGTATCGATAATTTGCGTCCCGAAGATGAGCAAGTTCACGATCATCAAGATGAGCAAGAACGTGATCATAAGCCGAATCGGTTGGAACGGCTCATTGATTTTACTTAACTCCATATATAGGATGAGCGCATTATCGAGCTCGCCGTCCCGGACGAGCGGGAAGGCGGACATCAGGATATCCACATCCTCGGTCGGGTGTTTACGGGTGACGGAGATCGCGTAGCCGTCTTGCAGTTTGGCGAGGTCTTGTTCCCTTAAAAACGTCTTGCCTGAGCCGACACTGTCTTCCCTGACCGACGAGAGGAACACTTTCGTCTCGGTCAGTTCGTTCGTGTACGTCATACTGTCCGAAAACGCGTCAGAGAAGCCGTCCGCCTTGTAGATGGTGACGAGCTTCTCTCCGCGGTTGATGAGCAGTTCTTCCTGCGTCTGAATATAGAACTTGTCGTATAAGTAAAACGTCATGATGATGAACACGAACGCGGAGAAGAGGCTAGCGGTCCAGATGGTGATCCAAATCCGCTTCCGGATCGTGTATTGCTTCATACGGTCGCCTCGAACTTGTAGCCGATCCCCCAGACGGTTTGAATGTAGCCACCTGCTTCACCGAGCTTGAGGCGAAGCGTCTTGATATGCGTGTCGACCGTCCGAAGGTTACCGTGGTACTCGGTGCCCCAAATTTGATCGAGCAACTGTTCACGTGAGAAGACTTTCTCTTCATTCGTGATGAACAAGTAGAGCAAATCGAACTCTTTACGGGTCAAGTTGACCGTTTTGCCTTTCACGCTGACCGCACGGCCATCGATATCGATGGACAAGACTCCGGTATCGAACGTCGCTTCTTGTTCTTTCGAGAAGTTATGCGTCCGACGAAGCGTTGCTTCGATGCGGGCAAGCAGCTCGCGCGGACTGAACGGCTTCGTGATATAGTCATCCGCGCCGATCTTCAAGCCATGGATGCGATCGAGTTCTTCTGACCGGGCCGTGAGCATGATAATCGGGACGTTCGAGAACTCGCGGATGCGCATGCACGCCGTGAGGCCGTCGAGTTCAGGCATCATCACGTCGAGCAGGACGAGGTGGAACGACTGTTCTTTCAATAAGTCGATTGCCTCGAGGCCGTTCGTGGCTGTGACGGTCTCATATCCTTCCTTCTCTAAATTCGAAACGAGTAAATCCCGCATTTGTTCTTCATCATCGGTCACTAAGATGCGAAACGTTGGTTCTGACATTGGGCATTCTCCTTTACAAAACGGTTAACGAGGCTGTGTGATAATTCCCTCATACCTCTATCATACCTATCTCTCCGAATTAGAACAGAAATATTCATTGCCGTAAAGTTGTCCTCATGAAATCCACACAAAAACGCCACAAAAAAGCCAATTCTTTGTCAGAATTGGCTTACGCTTCGAGCTGTGCTTCATAGGTATGGTCGAATTCAGGCGCATGGAGTGAGTGCAAGTAGAGTTGGAAACTCGACTTCGACACTTCATACAAGACATATTCGACGTCCCCTTGGTTGATTTCAGTCAATAGTTCAGACCGGATCTCGTTAGCGCAGAAAGCGTACGGTAGTTTCTCAGCCGCCGCGATCGAACGCTCATTCGATTGACGGATTTTTAAAAATACACTTTCTATGTCAAGCTCGAAGAAAAGTTCTGAGAAGAACGCTTCTTTCGCGACTTGATTGTAACCTTTGCCGTGATACGGTTTGCCAAGCCACGTCCCGAGGAATCCATAGCCGGATTCCACATCGAACAAGCTGATTGTCCCGATTGGGGTACCAAACTCGTTCGTGATGGTACGTGAGATGATGTTTCCTTGCTCTTCTAGCTCGATGATTTGCTTCGTGCTAAATAAAAACTCGTCAAAGTGGACCGTCTTTTGACGGACATACGGAAAGACATCTGGGTGTTGCATCAGTTCGAACAACTCCGCGCAGTCGGTAAGCTCACGAAATTTGAGCACCTTTACATTCCTCCTCCTATTTCAGACCGCTGAAGAATAGTTGTAACGAAAGCATACTTCTGGCTTCGTTGTTCGAACTTGCCTTGGCTGCTCCCTTTTATGAAGTTACAAGATTATTTTATATAGTTTTTTTGAAAAAGCAAGTAAATAAAATGCAACTTCACAAAAAAATAATAAGAGCGCTTTCACGACTGGCCTCACTCACATCTCATGATGTGTTTTCGATCGGCTCGTCGAGTAAACGATGTGGCCATCGACGATGGTCATAATCGGCTTTGACATGTAGTCGAGCGGGAAGTGACTCCAAAGGACAAGGTCGGCATCTTTGCCGATTTCGAGCGAGCCGATGTGGTCGTCTACTCCAAGCGATTCGGCCGGATGGATCGTGATGGCGCGGAGTGCGACGTCGACCGGAAGTCCTTCGCGGGCAGCAAGACCGGCGCAAAGATTTAAATATTGAACGGGCGTATAAGGATGGTCCGTCGTGATCGAGACGATCATATCGTGTTCATGTAAAATTCGGTACGTCTCCCATGTTTTGTTCTGGAGCTCAATTTTCGATTTACGTGTGAACGTCGGACCGACGGTGACATGTTTGACACCGAGTTCGCGTAACTTTTCAGCGACGAGATGTCCTTCCGTACAGTGCTCGATCCGATAATCGAGGTCGAACTCTTGCGCGAAGCGGACGACCGATAAAATATCGTCGGCGCGGTGGGCGTGGACCCGGATTGGCATCTTGCGGTCAAGGGCGAGTTGAATCATCTGGCTGCCGAACGTGCCGATCGTCTTCGTCGAGTCGACGGTCCGGAACGCTTCACGCAATAATCCCATGATCCCCATGCGGGTCAACTCACCAGATCTCCCCATACTGTGGACACGCTTCGGGTTCTCCCCGAGGGCGAGCTTGAGACCGGCATAACGCCGAAGTACCATGTCCTCGATGAAGCGGCCGTGCGTTTTAATGACACTCGTCACCCCGCCGATGACGTTCATACTGCCGGGCATGACTTGAACGGCAGTGACTCCGGCCATGAGCGCCTCTTGAAACCCTTCATCGAGCGGATAGACGCCGTCGATGGCCCGAGCGTGCGGCGTCATCGCCTCGACGGTCTCGTTTGCATCGTTTCCGACTGAACCTGTCCCTTCGTCATACAGTCCGAGGTGGGTATGGGCATCGATAAACCCTGGGAACAAGAAGTTGCCTTCGGCTTCGATGACCGTTTCTCCGTCGAGCGGGTCCAGCAAGTCTGCCATTTCAATGATTTTGCCGTCCTTGACGCGCAAATCTCCGTAAAAATGTGGGGCAGTGATTGGATAAATGTGGGCGTTACGAATTAACAAATTACTCACGTGCTAGCTCCTTTCAAATCAAATGAAGTAGTTGTTTCAAAGCGGGTTCTAACGTTTCGTAACGGAAGCGGAAACCGTGATTGAGTGCTTTCGTCGGGACGACTTTCGCCCCTTCAAGGACGATGACACTCTTCTCTCCGAGCGCGAGCTTGAGGAGCGGTGCTGGGGCAGGTGCCCAATGCGGGCGATGCATCACGCGTCCGAGCGTTTTTCCAAACTCATTCATCGTGACGGGCGTCGGTGCCGTGCCGTTGACGGGGCCTTCGATGGAAGTCGTCTCGATGATATGGACAAACAGGCGAACGAGGTCGTCCAAATGAATCCACGGTACCCATTGCTGTCCTGAGCCGAGCCGTCCTCCGACACCGAGCGTGTACGGCAGTTTCATGAGCGGGAAGGCACCGCCGTCATTCGTTAAGACGACACCGGTCCGCATCGTGACGAGGCGAATTCCCATGTCTTTGATCGGGGCCGCCTCTTTCTCCCACAATACACAGACGTTTCCTAAGAAGTTGGTCCGGTCCGGGAGTGGGGTCGCTTCGGAATACGTGATAGAACGGTCTTCCCCGTAAATCCCGATGGCGGATCCGCTGATGACGACGCTCGGCTTGCGTTTCATATTTTTAATGATCCGAACGACTTCTTTCGTCCCGTCGATTCGGCTTTGAAGAATGGCTTGTTTCTGTTTATGTGTCCAGCGTCCATCGTTGATGGAGGCACCAGCCAAATGGATGAAGGCGTCGACGTCTTGCAACTCGGACTCAGGATGGCTGTCAGGCGTCAACCATTCAACGAACGAGATCCCTCCTTGTCGCGGGCGCGAGCGGCGCGTCAATACGACGACTTGATGTCCGGCCTCGGCGAGCGCGCGGACGAGCGGGCGACCGATTAGTCCGGTTCCGCCGGTGATTGCAATTTTCATAAGTCTCCCTCCAGTATATTGAAGCGATTTCAAAACGGGTATGGGTTCCATAAAGAAAGCGGACCGTTCGTATTGTGAATACCCTTTCTTCTAACTTATCAAAAATCCTGCTCGAAAGGGGAATGTGATATGTTAGAAGCAGGAAATGGAGGGATTTCGTGAAAATTGCCAAGTTTACGACCCAAAAGAAAAATAAAGACCGGCTCAACGTGTACGTCGAGAAGGACGGGCGTGAGGAGTTTGCGTTCGCCATCGACCTCGACGTCTTCATCAAATATGAATTGACGAAAGGGATGGAGCTCGAAGACGACTTCGTCCGTGACGTCCTTCAAGCCGAAGAAGAACAAAAAGCATATAAAGCGGCCGTCAATTATTTATCGTACCGAATGCGTGCCGTTTCAGAGGTGCGTGACTACCTCGTGAAGAAAGAGATAGATGAGGCAGCCATCAAACGCGTCATCGAGCGATTGATCGAACAGCGCTACTTGAACGATGCTGAATTTGCCAAAGCCTATACCCAGACGAAGTTCAATACGAGTCCGAGCGGACCGATCAAAATCAAACGAGAACTCACCCAGCTCCGAATCGACGCTGACATCATTGAAGAAGTCATCGGCGCAATTTCGCACGAAGACCAGCTTGAAAAGGCCGGAAAGTTCGTAAATAGGAAACAAATGGAAACAAATCGCCGTTCTGCCACAGAAGTGCAACAAAGAATTCAACAAACCCTAATGCAAAGGGGATTTACGTTTGATATCATTTCAGAGGCGATTCTCACGTTTTGGGAGAACGAGGATGAGGACGTTGAACTTTCGGCTTGTTTGACACAGGCGGAAAAATTAAATCGGAAGTTCAGTGGATATGCCCCATATGAGCGGAAACAGCGGATGAAGATGCAGCTTCGACGCAAAGGTTTTCCATATGAGGTGATTGATCGGGCTTTAGATCGACTCGCTGAACAAGAGTCATAACGGGAGATTCATTTACGGTAGGGGAAAAATCTGAAAAGGTGGGTCTACATTGACGATTTTTGAATGGATTACAGCACTCATGCCGATTGTGGCAGTGCTCGTATTATTGGTCATTATGCGTTTACCGGCGTCGGTCGCGATGCCACTCTCGCTCGTTTTGACGGCAGGACTGGCGTTCTTCGTCTGGCAACTCGATGCGACACGGATTATGGCGGCGACGTTACAAGGACTCGTGATCGCCGTCACGACGGTCTGGATTGTGTACGGTGCGATTGGAATGATGAATACGATGAAAGAGGGCGGCGGTATGAACGCGATTCGCTCTGGATTCGTTAACATCACACCGGACCCCCGGATTCAAGTGCTCATCGTCGGCTGGTTGTTCGTCTCATTCATCGAAGGTGCTTCGGGCTTCGGGACACCAGCTACGGTTGCGGCGCCACTGTTGATCGCCCTCGGCTTCCCGCCGATTGCAGCGGTCGTCATCGCTTTATCGGCCGACGTCTCGGCGGTCACGTTCGGTGCGGTCGGCACACCAGCTTTAATCGGAATTGGGAACGGGCTGTCGCTTGACGTCAATCAACCGGAAACGATCGAGTTTTTGACAAGCGTCGTCTTACAGACGGTACTCATCGACATGTTCGTCGGTTTGTTGATTCCGTTTATCTTGATTTTGATGCTGACCCGATTCTTCAGTAAAGAGAAGTCAATCAAGCCGGCGCTCGAAGTGTTCCCGATTGCCATTATCGCGGCACTCGTTTACAGTATCCCGGCCTACATTTGGACACTCATCCTCGGATTTGAATTCGGGGGCATGCTCGGCGGGTTGACGGGTCTCGTCATCCTCGTCGCAATGGCACGCAAAGGGATCCTCATGCCAAAACGGGTGTGGACGTTCGACGGTTATGCCGATGAGATCGAGCAGCCGCTTGAGAAGCCGTCTGTCGGTAAAGGCAAACGTGAACTTCCGCAGTGGAAGGCGTGGGCGCCATATTTGATTTTGACGATTTTCCTCGTGTTGACACGGACCGTGCCATTCTTGAATGAATTGGCACGTAGCGTCCGCATTGACTTGCCAAACATCATCGGGGTCGAAGGGATCTCGACGTCGTGGGAACCGTTCTATTCGCCAGGGTTCATGTTCATCTTGACGATGATTGCGACATTCTTCCTCCACAACATGAGCTGGTCACAAGTGACTTCGGTGTTTAAAGCGACGACGCTCGGTGTCGTCGGGACGGCCATCACGCTCGCTGCGTCAGTGCCGATGGTTCGAATCTTCATTCACTCAGAAAATGGTGGAGCTGGCCTGGCTTCGATGCCGGTCGAACTTGCCACGGCTGCAGCCGATACGTTCGGCGGTGTCTGGCCGCTCGTCGCACCATGGATTGGGGCGCTCGGCGCCTTCGTTTCCGGATCGGCCACGTTCTCGAACATGATGTTCTCAAGTTTGACGACGAATGTTGCTGAATCCGTTGGTTTGAACGAGACGCTCGCGTTATCGATGCAGATGGCAGGGGCCAACGCAGGTAACATGATTTGTGTGTTGAACGTCGTCGCGGTCGCCTCGGTCGCAGGTCTTCTTGGGAAAGAAGGAACGATCATTCGCTATACGCTCATGCCGATGATTTACTACGTGACGGCGACTGGCCTTGTTGGCTTGATGCTCGCCACTTTCTTCTTGTAAAAAAGTTACAAATTATTTACGACAATAATATTGACAATTTTCTGAACAGTCTGCTAAGGTTTTAGTAGATTTTCAAACTATGAACAGAGAGGAGCCAGCATGATGAAGTACATTCCAACACTACAACGCACACACACAACATCATATGGCTACTCGTATTTGACTGCGTAATTTGGCAGCTGGATAGGGGTAGTGTCCTTTCCCTGACCATGCAAAAGACTGAAGACTCAGAAGCGTACTTCATCCGATTGGTTGCACAATCAGGTGACGTGCGCTTTTTTTTGCGTGCGCGGAAAGGACGGAAGGGGGAATCAGTCATGAAACTGATTAAACAACTAGATTGGTTTATTAAAAGACAGAAGCGGACGTATATCGTCGCCATCATCCTGCTCATCATCACCGGCGTCGTCGATATGCTGCCGCCATGGATTATCGGGCAGGCGATCGATGCCATCCGCGAAGGGAGCTTGACGACGGAACGTCTCGTCATGATCGTCGGATCATTGCTCAGTATCATGGTTTTATCATACGTCCTTTCGTATGTATGGATCGCCCGTCTGTTTGGGACGGCGTTCCTGCTCGAGAAAAAATTGCGGGCCCGTTTCTTCGGCCACTTGCTCCGGCAGACACCGCGCTTCTATCAACAGCACCGCACCGGGGATTTGATGGCGCTCGCGACGAACGATTTGAAGGCGGTGGAACGGACGGCCGGGTTCGGCGTCATGACGCTCGTCGACTCGTTCAATATGACGCTCATCGCCCTCACAATCATGGGCGTGTTCATCGATTGGAAGTTGACGCTCGCCGCACTCTTGCCGATGCCGCTTCTCGCCTGGTCGATGAATAAGCTCGGACGCCAAATCCATGCTCGCTTCACAGCGGCACAGGACGCGTTCGGCGTGATGAACGACCAAGTCGTCGAATCGATTTCAGGCCTTCGGGTCGTCCGTTCGTTCGTCCAAGAAGAGGCGGACACGAAGAAATTCGACACGATCACCGACGACGTGATGGCGAAAAACATGCACGTCGCGAAAATCGACGTCTTGTTCGAACCGGTCATTAAACTGCTCGTCGGCTTGAGCTATTTGATCGGTTTGTCGTTCGGAACGTATCTCGTGTTCACGAACGACATCACACTCGGACAGCTCGTCTCGTTCAACATCTATCTCGGGATGCTCATTTGGCCGATGTACGCGTTCGGGGAACTGATCAACGTCGTGCAACGGGGGACGGCCAGCCTTGAACGAATCGAGGCGACGATGAACGAGACACCGGACGTCGTCTCGACCGGCACGGTCGAAGTCGGCGTCCCGGAGAAAATCACGTTCAAATCACTATCGTTCCAATATCCAGGATCGACCCGAGCATCGCTTGAAGACATCGTCTTGCACGTGTCGCGTGGCGAGACGATCGGCATCGTCGGACCGACCGGGGCCGGGAAGACGACGCTATTGCGTCAAATGCTCCGCGAGTATCCGATCGATGACTCGCTACTCGTCAACGGGGTCCCGATTCACGACATCAAACTCGATACCGTGCGCGGTTGGAGCGGTTACGTCTCGCAAGAACATTTGCTGTTCTCGAAAACGGTCCGTGACAATATCTTGTTCGGCTCAAATGATGCGACGGAACAAGACCTCGAGACGGCGATTCGACTTGCGGCGTTCGATACCGATATCGAGCATTTAGAGAACGGTCTCGACACGGTCGTCGGGGAACAAGGGGTCATGCTCTCGGGTGGTCAGAAACAACGGCTCTCGATTGCCCGCGCGCTCTTGAAAGACCCAGAGATCCTCTTGCTCGACGATTCGCTTTCAGCGGTCGACGCCAAGACGGAAGCACGCATCATCGATTCGGTCCGGACGAGCCGCGCCGAACAGACGACGTTCATCGTCGCGCACCGCCTGTCCGCTGTCGCCCATGCCGATCAGATTCTTGTGCTGCAAGACGGTCGCGTCACAGAGCGGGGCACACATGACCAACTGATGGAACGACGCGGTTGGTATTATGAACAATACGTTCGACAAGGAGAGTCGGAGTAATCCGGGAAAGGGGGAATCTCTCATGATCGATCAATATGAATTAGATCCAGCCCGCAGGAAAAAAACGATCCGTTCACTCGTCGGCTATGCCAAACAAGTGAGACGCTCGATTTTCCTCGGTTTGACCTTACTATTTTTAGCGGTCGGGGCCGAACTAGCCGGACCGTATATCGCCAAAATTATCATTGACGACCATATCGTCGCCATCGAGCGCGATTGGGTTCAAGTCGAGTCAGGCGGGAGTGTCGACTTTGACGGCAACTCCTATGAAAAAGAGACACGTCTCGACGGGGAGACCGTCGTCCGTCCCGTCTCAATCGTTCAGACGACGGACGGATACTATCTCGTCCCAGACGCTGTCATGAGTGGTGGAGTACGTGAAGTCGAAGACGGCGTCCTCACCATCACACGGAGCGAGGAATCAGCGACGTACGACAATATCGTGCCGCTCTCCTCGACCGACGTCTTCCAGTTTTATGAGACGGATCTTCGGGCCGTGCTTATGTTATCTGCCTTGTACGTCGTCTTACTTCTTATCGCGGCAGGTTTGAACTGGGGGCAACAGATGCTCCTCCAACGATCGGCCCATAAGATTGTCAAAACGATGCGACTCGACGTCATGCGACATTTGCAGACGATTCCGGTCCGCTACTTTGACCAGACACCGATCGGGAAAATCGTCAGCCGCGTCACGAATGACACTGAGACGATTCGCGACCTATATTTGGGCGTGCTCGCACGCGTCTTCCAAAGCGTCGTCATGATGATTGGTGTCCTGATCGCCATGTTCTTCTTGGACGTGCGCCTCGGTCTCGTCTCGCTCATCATCATCCCGGTCGTCATCGTCTGGATTAAGCTGTTCCAACGCCTGTCGACCCGAAACAACTTCCGTGTCCGTACCCTCGTCGCGGATATGAACGCCCAATTGAATGAGAGCATCCAGACGATGCCGATCATTCAGTCGTACGTCAAAGAAGATCTCGTCTATGACGAGTTCAACGAGAAAAACAGCGACAACTTCCAAACGAGACGGAAACTGCTCAAACTGGATGCGCTCATGTCGCACAACTTGGTCAACTTCTTCCGCAACATGGCGCTCGCCTTACTCATCTGGGTCGTCGGTGCGCAGACGCTTGGAACGGGCAGCGTGCTCACGCTCGGGATTTTATACGCCTATATCGATTACGTGTCACGGATCTTTGAGCCGGTCACACAAATCATGAACCAACTGTCCCCGCTCCAACAAGCGCTCGTCTCGGCAGACCGGATGTTCCAGTTGCTCGACGAGAAAGGGGAAGACGTGTCCACGGAACGGATTGCACGCTTTAAAGGCGAGGTCGCCTTCGAGGACGTGTCGTTCAGCTATGAGGCCGGGAAACCGGTGCTTCAACACATCGATATCCATGCGGAACCGGGTGAGACGGTGGCGCTCGTCGGTCATACGGGCAGCGGCAAGAGTTCGATCATGAACCTGCTCATGCGTTTTTATGACCCGTCAGAAGGAACGCTCAACATCGATGGCATGGACGTGACGAAACTGCCGACGCAAGCCGTCCGCGCCCATCTCGGTATCGTGCTCCAAGACCCGTTCTTGTTCACGGGCTCGATTCGAACGAACGTGACGCTCGGTGACGAGACGATCTCGGACGAGCGAATTTGGCAAGCGTTGACGGCGGTCGGAGCCGATCGATTCGTCAAACAGTTGCCACACGGAATAGACGAGCCGGTCATCGAACGCGGCGCCTCGCTCTCGAGCGGAGAGCGCCAGTTGATCAGTTTCGCCCGTGCCCTCGTCTTCGACCCAGCCATCCTTGTCTTAGATGAGGCGACGGCAAGTGTCGATTCGGAGACAGAAGCGCTCATCCAAGACGCGCTCAAGACGCTCACATACGGGCGGACGACGTTCGTCATCGCGCACCGTCTCTCGACGATACGGGAAGCGGACCAAATCCTCGTCCTCGATCACGGTCACATCATCGAGCGAGGCAACCATCAATCACTCATCGCTGATGGCGGGGTCTACGCCCGGATGCATGAGTTGCAAAGTAAACAACAAGCCATCAGTTGAGGAGGTCTTATGGAGATTATCGGAAAGCATAACCGGGCCAAAGTGTTCAATGAACGGATTGACGATACGACGCGGGCCCAAATCCAAACACTCGTCGATCAACCGTTTACGCGAGGCGCCTCGATTCGAATCATGCCGGACATGCATGCCGGCAAAGGATCGGTCGTCGGGACGACGATGACGATTCACGACAAGGTCGTGCCGAACCTCGTCGGCGTCGACCTTGGGTGTGGCATGCTCTGTACGGAAATCAAGGTAAAGCGCATCGACTTTCAACGGCTCGACGACGTCATCCGCCAATTTGTACCGAGCGGGATGAACATCCGGGATACAGCACACTCTTACGCGTCTGAGCTCCCACTCGAGGATGTGCGGGCGCCGTATAAGCTCGACCGGGCCCTCCGCTCGGTCGGCACGCTCGGTTCGGGCAATCATTTCATCGAAGTGAACCGCGACGAAGCCGGACGCACGTTTCTCGTCATCCACTCCGGCTCACGCCACCTCGGTGTCCAAATCGCTGACCATTATCAACAGTTGGCGGTCGAGCACATGATGAAGACGATCGACATTCGAGACGAGATTGAACGGATGAAGGCAACGGGGCGGCAGCAAGACATCTCGGCCTATCTCGAGACGGAGCGCGAGGCACGGAAACGTTTCCGCGACCTCGCCTACGTCGAAGGGGAAGCGATGGAAGACTACATGCACGACGTGCGCATCGCACAGCAATATGCGGCCGCCAACCGTCTCGTCATGACCGACGTTATCGTTGAGGCGATGAACTGGAACGTCGTCGACCAATTCGATACGGTCCACAATTATATCGATCACGACGCGATGATGCTTCGGAAAGGGGCCATCTCGGCGCGGAACGGGGAGCGGGTCATCATCCCGATGAACATGCGCGACGGCTCGCTCATCTGTACCGGGAAAGGCAACCCGGATTGGAACTACTCGGGTCCACATGGCGCCGGTCGGGTCATGTCACGCTCGGCCGCGCGAAAACGTGTCGACTTCAACGAATTTAAAAAGTCGATGGCAGGTGTCTGGTCGAGTTCGGTCCGACCGTCGACGGTTGACGAGTCACCGTTCGTCTATAAATCGATGAAAGAAATTGTCCGTTATATCGAGCCGGCCGTCACGATTGATCAAGTCATTAAACCGCTGTATAACTTCAAGGCGAACTGAAAGGGCGAATTCAGTTTCGCCTTTTTCTTTTCCGCGAAAAATCTGATACGCTACAAGAGAGGTGAGCGAAATGGAAAAACGATTGAGTGATTTATCGAAATATGAGCTCGAACAAGAGATTCGAGCGCTCCATGAACGGAAGCGGAAAGCCGAGCAGATGGGCATGGTCAGTGAGATCGAGGTCGTCTTGCGACGGATCGCGATTGCCGAGAGCTACTTGATCGATCCGAACTCGTTCAAGCCGGGGGCGACGTATATCGTCAACTATAATGACCGTCCATTCCGATTGAAGTTTGTGAACGGCGTCATGGGTTGGGGGACATTCGAAGGCGAGACGGCTGAGCATGCGATTCCGCTCTCGGAGCTGTCGGAGGTGAACGCATGAACCGGACCGAACAATACGAGCGCTTGGCTCACATCTTAAAACAGAAGAACGATGTCTTAAGCGACGTGGAGGCGTTGACGTGGGTCGAAGTGCTGTGGGAGGACTTTGAGACGACACTCGCCCGGGCCGGAGAACCATATCCGGGAGAAGCAAAATCGTTCCAATATGTCGTGCAACAGATTGATGCGTACGGACCCCAGCTCCATTTGTTCCAAACGAAAAATGAGAAGTTCAAACACTTGATGTCCAAGCGCGACATCCATTAAAAATCACGCTGCAATCGGCGTGTTTTTTTTACTTGCAAACAACTCACAATCCGTTATAATAAAGGTCGCTATTAGTTCGTTTCATAGTTAAGTATTTATAAACTTTCTTTAGTTGGAATCATCTTTCACTAAACTTGAGACGAGGCCGAAAGGAGGGAATGTGACTTGGACGTCGGTCAAAAAATCAAACGGCTCCGCGTCAAGAAAGGCTTGACGCAAGAAGAGCTGGCCGAACGCACGAATTTGAGTAAAGGGTATATTTCTCAAATCGAGCGTGATTTGAGTTCACCTTCGCTTGAGACGCTATTCGACTTGTTGGAAGTGCTCGGATGTTCGCCGAAAGAATTTTTTGATGAAGATGTGAATCAAAAAGTGATCTATACCGAGGACGATCGGACCGTCTACGTCGACGAGGAGCGGAAATATCGGACTGAATGGCTCATCCCGGAATCGAACGAAAAAGAGATGGAACCCATTTTACTAACGTTCTCGAAGCAGGGCGAGTTCAAACGATATGAGCCGTCGCGATCGGAGACGTTCGTCTACGTCCTGTCAGGGCGGGTCGCCCTGAAGCTCGGCCATCACACGTATTTCGCCAAAGCGGGAGAAACATTATATTACGTCGCTTCGGATTCACATCAGCTCGTCAACGACTGTGATGGCGAGAGTGAATGTTTGATCGTCGCGACCCATTCATATTTATAAGGGAGGAACCGAAATGAACCCAGAAACGATTATCCGCTTTGACAACGTGTCGAAGCGTTACGATGACACCGTCGTCTTGGAAAACATTAGCTTTGAGATTGAACGAGGGAAGTTCTATACGTTGCTCGGACCGTCTGGATGTGGGAAGACGACGATTTTGCGTCTGATTGCAGGTTTCACGGATGCGACAGAAGGCGACATCCAGTTCAACGGGAAGCGCATTAACGACGTCCCAGCGAACAAACGTCAAGTGAACACTGTGTTTCAAGACTATGCGCTCTTTCCGCACTTGAACGTGTTCGAGAACGTCGCATTCGGTCTGCGCATCAAAAAGATGAAAGAAGCGGACGTGAAGACGAAAGTCGAACAAGCGCTCAAATTCGTCAACTTGAAAGGTTACGAGTCACGTGAAATCGATGAGATGTCAGGCGGGCAACGCCAGCGTGTCGCCATCGCCCGTGCCATCGTCAACGAACCGGAAGTCATCTTGCTCGATGAGCCGCTCTCGGCGCTCGATTTGAAGCTCCGGACGGAGATGCAATATGAGCTTCGTGAATTGCAACAGCGTCTCGGCATCACGTTCATCTTTGTCACGCACGACCAAGAAGAAGCGCTCGCCATGTCGGATGAGATTTTCGTCATGAATAACGGGAAGATCGTCCAAAGCGGGACACCGACCGACATTTACGATGAGCCGATCAACCGTTTCGTCGCTGATTTTATCGGAGAGTCGAATATCGTACCGGGCGTCATGCCAGAAGATAACATTGTCACGTTCGCCGGGAAGACGTTCGATTGTGTCGACCAAGGGTTTGATCATAATGAGAAAGTCGAAGTCATCATCCGTCCGGAAGATTTGGAGATGACGTCGGTCGACTCGGCGAAACTCGTCGTCGACGTCGATTCGCAACTGTTCCGCGGCGTCCACTATGAGATTTGCTGCTATGACCAAGAAGGGAACGAATGGCTCGTCCATTCAACGAAAAAATCGGTCGTCGGCTCAAAAATCGGCCTCACGTTCGATGACGAGGCGATTCACGTCATGCGCTTAGGGGAGACGGAGGAAGAGTTCGACCGTCGTCTCGAGTCCTATGAGGAGGTCGCTCATGAATCAAACTAGTCAAACCGCGAAGACGGTCTATTTGACGACCTATTGGTTATGGATCGCGCTGTTCGTCATCGCGCCGCTCCTGCTCGTCGTCTATTACTCGTTTTTTGATATCGAAGGGAACTTGAGTTTAGAGAACTATCAGATGTTCTTCACGTCGACGTATTTGACGATGACGTTGTCTTCCTTCTGGTATGCGTTCTTGATCACGTTCTTCTCGCTCTTGATCGGGTATCCGACCGCCTATTTATTGACGAAGACAAAGCATAAGCAACTTTGGCTTTTGCTCATCATTTTGCCATCATGGATCAACTTATTGCTTAAAGCCTATGCATTCCTCGGCATTTTCGGGACGTATGGCATCACGAACCAATTTTTAGAGGCGATTGGCATCGGGACACAACAGATTTTGTTCACGGATTTTAGTTTCGTGTTCGTGTCGGTCTATATCTTCATCCCGTTCATGATCTTGCCGATTTATAACGCCATTGAAAAGCTCCCGCCGTCGCTCGTCTATGCGTCGCGTGACCTCGGGGCCTCGAACTGGACGACATTCCGCCGGGTCATCTTCCCGCTCACGCTCGACGGTGTGAAGTCAGGGATTCAAATCGTCTTTATCCCGGCATTGTCACTGTTCATGATCACCCGACTCATCGCCGGAAACCGAGTCATCACGCTCGGGACGGCGATTGAACAACAATTCCTCGTCACGCAGAACTGGGGCATGGGCTCGACGATTGCCGTGTTCTTGATTTTGGCGATGGTCCTCGTCATGGTCATCACGCGTGACTGGGGCGCGAAAGGAGCGGTGCGTCGATGAAACCGAAAAAATTTAAATTAGCCAACCTCTATTTGATGGCGGTGTTCTTCATCCTCTACGCACCAATCATCTACTTGGTCGTCTACTCGTTCAACAGTGGCGGGACGATGAGTAACTTTGAAGGCTTCACGCTCGACTGGTACAAGTCGCTCTTTACCGACACGCGCTTGCTCGTCATCGTCTTGAACACGATCGTCATCGCTCTGCTGTCGGCGACGATCTCGACCGTGCTCGGCGTCATCGGCGCGCTCGCCATCTATACGGCGCGGCAACGCTTCACGAAGACGTCGCTCTTGTCGCTCAACAACGTGTTGATCGTCAGTCCGGACGTCATCATCGGGGCCTCGTTCCTCATCCTGTTCACGATGCTCGGGATTCAGCTCGGTTTCTACTCGGTGCTATTGGCGCATATCGCTTTCTCGGTGCCAATCGTCGTCATCTTGGTCTTACCGAAGCTGCAAGAGATGAGCCCGACGCTCATCGATGCGTCGCGTGACCTCGGCGCGAGCACGTGGGACGTGTTGACGAAAGTCATCTTGCCGTATATCACACCGGGCATCTTTGCCGGGTTCTTCACGGCGCTCACGTATTCGCTCGATGACTTTGCCGTCACGTTCTTCGTGACCGGCAACGGCTTTACGACACTTGCCGTCGAAGTCTACTCACGGGCTCGCCAAGGTATCTCGCTCGAAATTAACGCCTTGTCAGCCATCTTGTTCTTGTTCACACTCATCCTCGTCCTTGGGTATTATGTACTTGCCCAACGCGGTGCGAAAGCGAAGGAGGTAAGACGATGAAAAAATTGGTCATCATGTTGACGGTGCCGGTCCTCGTCAGTGCCGCTCTTTTGCTCTGGGTGTATCAAATCAATATGGCGCAAGGGTTTGGCGGCGATAACACGCTCGTCGTCTACAACTGGGGTGATTATATCGATGAAGACTTGATTGGCGAGTTCGAGGAAGAGACGGGCTTGAAGGTCATTTATCAGACATTCGACTCGAACGAGGCGATGCTCACGAAAATCGAGCAAGGCGGTACGGCGTTCGACATCGCCGTACCATCAGACTATGCCATCAGTAAAATGATTGAAGAAGACCTGCTCCTACCAATCGACTATGACAAACTCGACAACTTTGATAACATCGACCCACGTTTTCTCGACAAGTCGTTCGACCCGGGCAACACGTACTCGGTCCCTTACTTCTGGGGGACGGTCGGCATCGTGTACAACCCTGAGCTCGTAGACGGCGAAATCACGTCGTGGAATGACCTATGGGACATGCCGCTCGAGAATGACATCTTGCTCGCAGACGGGACGCGTGAAGTGATGGGCTTCGGTCTCAACTCGCTCGGTTACTCGCTCAACACGACCGACAAAGACGAGTTGCTCGAGGCGGAGAAGAAGCTCGAGACACTTTGGCCGAACATTAAAGCAATCGTCGGCGATGAAATCAAGATGCTCATGGCCAATCGCGAAGCGGCCGCGGCCGTCGTCTGGTCAGGTGACGCCTCCGAGATCATGTATGAGAACGAAGAGTTGACGTATGTCATCCCGGAAGAAGGGACGAATCTCTGGTTCGACAACCTCGTCATTCCGAACACATCAAAAAACGTCGAAGGCGCGCACCAGTTCATCGACTTCATGCTCGACGCGGAAATCGCGGCCCGCAATACCGACTATGTCGGATATTCGACACCGAACGAAGCGGCACTTGAATTCTTGGATGAAGAAGTGACGTCAGACGAACGTTTCTATCCGTCGAAAGACGTGACGGATGAGCTCGAAGTGTATGAAAACTTAGGCAAGCGAATGAACGCCTACTACAATGAACTATACTTGCGCTTCAAAATGCAGAGTAAATGAAAGGAGTCCCGCTCACGGTGAGCGGGACTTTTTGTGTCGCCTGAGGCGGGAATATTAGCCGATGGGGGATTTTGTCTGTTGAATGGCATCGATGTGTGCTGCCTTGACTTCATCGCTAACGTGCATATAGGGACGAAGTTGTTCGTATAAGTTGATTCGTTCGGCCGCCGACAATCGAGACTCAACGGAGTCCGTCATTTGTTTGGCCCATGCTTTTCGATTCAACACCGGAACGCTCGACGACTCCACTCGTTTCAATGTGGAACGGTCACTGAAGACGATCCACGATTGCAAACAACTGCGGTCGAGACCGAGCAGTTGTTCGATCGCCCGCATATGGAGCTCGTTTTGTTTAACTAAACTTGGCGAGAATTCCCCCACCTCTAAGCGTCTCGGGCGAAGCCCGGCGTAGGTGGGAGATGAATCGCCTGCTTGCGAACCCTTTGAATGTCCCTGTGACAAATACAACGAACAAAAGTTCGTGATTCCGTCAGATTTCCTCGCCCCCTCCGCGGGTATCGGAATGGGACGAGAGTCATCCGACCATATGGAGAA
>NZ_JACSLC010000010.1:0-95915 GCF_018617905.1 Exiguobacterium sp. s40
AGACGATGAGGTAGATAGGTCATGGGTGGAAGCACGGCGACGTGTGGAGCTGAATGATACTAATCGGTCGAGGCTTTGATCTAGTCTAACGGTTTGTATGAATTGATGAGTCTTCAGTTTTGAGAGAACGATCTCTCTTGTCTGGTGGCGATGGCGAAGTGGTCACACCCGTTCCCATGCCGAACACGGAAGTTAAGCACTTCAGCGCCGAAAGTAGTTGGGGGTCTCCCCCTGTGAGGATAGGACGTCGCCAGGCAAACGGTGGTTCTGGAGCATTCGCTCAAGGGCCGCCGCTTTTTTTATTTATATCGCGATTCAAATGAAAGAGAGGAAGAACAGATGGCCAAAAAAATCAAAGTATACGTCGAGCCAAACGAGACAATCGATGAGTGTTTAAATCGAATTGCTCAAATGGGGTATCGCCCGGTACGTAGGATTGAGAAGCCTGTCTTTGAACAAACGGGAACCAAAGACGAACCTGTACATTCCCATCAGTCGATTTTATTTGAGTGCGTTGCTCTCAAACCATAATGCCAAACCGTCACGAATGAGTGGCGGTTTTTTTGTATTTTAATGAACCTAAAGACGAACGATGAATATTCAGATAATTAAATTGTTCGCCGTTTGTTGACATGTTTTGAATGAACAAGGTACGATAGGCGTGTGAGTTAAGAACAAATTAAATAGTGCTCCATATAATCGCGAGGAAATGGCTCGCAAGTTTCTACCTGATCGCCGACTCTGATCAGACTATGGGGTATAGTCGACATTTTTTTGTCGTGGTCTATACCCTAAACTGGTTATTCGGTTTAGGGATTTCTTTTTTTAAGGGGGACATTTAAGTGAAGGCAACAGTAGGTGTGATCATGGGTAGTTCTTCCGATTGGGAAACAATGAGCCATGCTTGTGAGATCCTTGAAGAGTTGAGTATTCCATATGAAAAACAAGTTGTCTCGGCGCATCGGACGCCGGACTTAATGTTCGACTACGCTGAGGGAGCTCGGGCAAGGGGCATACAGGTCATTATCGCTGGAGCGGGAGGCGCAGCTCACTTACCAGGTATGGTCGCTGCAAAGACCACATTACCCGTCATCGGGGTACCAGTACAATCGAAGGCGTTAAACGGACTTGATTCATTGCTCTCGATTGTTCAAATGCCTGCAGGTGTACCGGTCGCAACCGTCGCCATCGGTCGAGCTGGGGCGACGAACGCAGGTCTTCTCGCGGCGCAAATCTTGAGCCTCCAATCTTCTGAATTGATTGACCGTCTCGAGGTTTACCGCCAAGTGAAACGAGATGTGGCACTCAAAGCGACAGAGGAGCTGATTTGATGAGAATCGGAATTTTAGGCGGAGGCCAGCTAGGTCGGATGATGTCACTCAGCGCGAGTGCTATGGGATACGAAACGCTAAGTCTTGATCCAAACCCAAACGCACCGGCCGCTCAAGTCGCGCCAAGCATCGTGGCTACATTTGACGACGTAACAGCAGCTCGTGAACTGGCTCAGCGTTCAGACGTCATCACATATGAATTCGAAAACATCGATACAGCGATGATTGAAGCTATCGCTGACAAGTGTCCGCAAGGGATGGATGTCTTAAAGGCGACACAGCATCGGCTCTATGAGAAGCAAATGATTGAAGGTGCGGGCCTTCACGTCGCTCCATATGTTCCAGTTCGTTCCCTCCGAGACGTCACTCGAGCAAGAGACGTGTTAGGCCTCCCATTCGTCATCAAGACGTGCCGATTCGGATATGACGGAAAAGGTCAAACGGTCTTGCGGACGGAGCAAGATGTTCGCACATTTACGGATCAGTTCGAAGAGACGGAGTACGTGGCCGAAGCTTGGCTGCCTTTTAAAAAAGAAATTTCGGTCATCGTAACGAGAGGGGCTCACGCGACGACAACGTTCCCGATCAGCGAGAATATTCATCATCAAAATATTTTACACTTATCGATAGTGCCAGCACGAGTGGAACAAGACATTTTGGAAGAGGCTCGGCATTTGGCCCTTCAACTCGCTGACCACATCGGATTGATTGGAACGCTTGCGGTTGAACTGTTCATCATGGAGGATGGTTCCTTGTATGTGAATGAACTTGCTCCCCGTCCCCACAATTCAGGGCATTACACGATTGACGCCTGTGAGACGTCCCAGTTCGAGCAACATGTACGGGCAATCACTGGTATGAAGCTCGGTCGTACGGCACTCCACACCCCGGTCGTGATGGTTAACCTGTTAGGCGAACATATGGATGAGCTGAATCCGCAAACGTTACCGTCGAATGTTAAACTACATTTGTATGGAAAAGAAGAAGCGAAGACTGGTCGGAAGATGGGGCACTTGAACGTGCTCGCCGATTCCGTCGAAGAAGCGCTTCAGACCATCGAACAATTGGCAATCTGGAAGGAGACCGTTTTATGATTTCACGTTATACCCGTCCCGAGATGGCGGCGATTTGGACAGACCAAAACAAATTTGAGGCATGGCTTCAAGTAGAACTTTACGCATGTGAGGCGTGGAGCGAGCTAGGCGTCATTCCAAAAGAAGATGTCGCGGTCCTGTGGGACAAAGCATCGTTTGATGTCGAACGCATCTTGGAGATCGAGCAAGAGACGCACCATGACGTTATCGCCTTCACACGTGCCGTCTCAGAGACGCTTGGAGAAGAGAAGAAGTGGGTGCATTACGGACTGACTTCGACAGACGTCGTCGATACGGCCTTATCGTACTTGATTAAGCAAGCAAACGATATTTTAGAAGCTGACATCGACCGCTTCATCGAGATCCTCGCTGAGAAAGCGAAAGCACATAAGTATGACATCATGATGGGCCGTACACACGGTGTTCACGCAGAACCGACGACGTTCGGATTGAAACTCGCCCTTTGGTACGAAGAAATGAAGCGAAACAAGAAGCGGTTCATGGCAGCCCGTGAGACGATTGAGTTCGGCAAGATGAGTGGTGCGGTCGGCACGTTCGCAAACATCGATCCGTTCATCGAGTCGTATGTATGTGACAAATTAGGGATTCAAGCGGCACCGATTTCGACACAGACGTTGCAACGTGACCGTCACGCCGAATACATGTCGACACTCGCATTGATTGCCACATCAATCGAGAAGATGGCGACAGAGATTCGCGGCCTCCAAAAGACAGAGACACGTGAGGTCGAAGAATTCTTCGCCAAAGGACAAAAAGGGTCGTCAGCGATGCCGCATAAACGCAACCCAATCGGTTCAGAGAACATGACCGGCCTGGCCCGTGTCATTCGCGGTCATATGGTGACGGCGTATGAGAACGTCCCACTCTGGCATGAACGTGACATCTCACACTCTTCAGCCGAACGGATCATTCTTCCGGATGCGACGAGTCTCCTCAACTACATGTTGAACCGCTTTGGCAATATCGTGAAGAACTTGACGGTCTTCCCGGACAATATGCGTCGGAACATGGATCGGACGTTTGGCATCATTTTCTCCCAACGCATCTTGCTCGCCTTGATCGAAAAAGGATGGTCGCGCGAAGCAGCGTATGACGCCGTTCAACCGAAGGCGATGCAGGCGTGGGAAGAAGAGACGATGTTCCGCACTTTGATTGAACGAGACGCCGAGATGGGCGCGCTCTTTACGAGTGACGAGCTCGACGACCTATTCGACCCGAGCCATCACGTGCGCCGTGTCGATGTCATTTTTGAACGCTGTGGTTTGTGATCGTTGAGGGGCGTCATGCCCCTCTCACTTTTAAGGGGGACGATACAGATGGAAGCAATTTACGAAGGTAAGGCAAAAGCGTTATTCGAGACAGAAGAACAGGGTGTGCTCCGCGTCTATTATAAAGACGACGCGACAGCATTTAACGGGGAGAAGAAAGAATCAATCGCCGGCAAAGGCGTGTTGAACAATGCTATCACGACGCGCTTGTTCGAACTCATGCACGATAACAAGATTCCGACGCATTTCATTAAGCGACTATCGGATCGCGAGCAGCTCGTGCGCCGTGTCGACATCATCCCGCTTGAGGTCGTCGTGCGTAACATCGCCGCCGGAAGCCTTGCCAAACGACTCGGTTGGGAAGAAGGGACACCGCTCCTGTCACCAATCGTCGAGTTCTACTATAAAGATGACGCACTCGGAGATCCACTCTTAACAGAGGACCATATCCGTTTACTGCAAGTTGCCACAAACAAAGAAGTCGAAACATTGCGACAACTCGGCCTATGGGTCAACGATGTATTGCTCGATTTCTTTAATGATCATGGCATTGATTTGATCGATTTCAAACTCGAGTTCGGTAAAGTCGACGGTACGATCATCCTCGCCGATGAGATTTCGCCGGACACGTGCCGACTCTGGGACAAAGAAACAAAACAAAAGCTCGATAAAGATGTTTTCCGCAGAGACCTCGGATCTCTGACAGACACGTATAGCCAGTTGTTAACACGCATAGGGGGAATGAACTGATGAAAAAAGTAAACGTGTACGTGACATTACGTGAAAGTGTACTCGATCCACAAGGCGTCGCCGTCAAAGGCGGACTCGAACATCTCGGCTTTACAGGCGTTGAATCAGTACGCATCGGGAAAGTGATCGAGCTTCAAGTCGCCGATGAGACTACCGAAGCGATGGTGCGTGACATGTGTGAGAAGTTGCTCGTCAACACGGTCATCGAGAACTATCGAATCGAGATGGGGGTACTCGCATGAAATTCGCTGTCATCGTCTTCCCGGGATCAAACTGTGACCTCGACATGTATCACGCTGTAAAAGATGTCCTCGGCGAAGAAGCGGACTATGTGTTCCATACGGAAACGTCGCTTGACGGTTACGACGGTGTGCTCCTGCCAGGCGGATTCTCATATGGGGATTACTTGCGCTGCGGCGCCATCGCCCAGTTCTCACCGATTATGAGTGAAGTCAAACGGTTCGCAGAAGAAGGGCGTCCGGTACTCGGCGTCTGCAACGGTTTCCAAGTGCTCGTCGAAGCAGGACTCCTACCGGGCGTATTGATGCGTAACCGTGATTTGAAGTTCATGTGCAAGACGGTCGAATTGAAAATCGAGACGAACGAGACGATGTTCACGAACGATTATGCACTCGGGGAAACGATCCAAGTCCCGATCGCGCACGGGGAAGGCAACTACTACTGTGACGAGGCGACGCTTGAGACGCTTCGTAGCAATGGGCAGATCGCCTTCACATATACCGACAACCCGAATGGATCGGTCGCGAATATTGCAGGGATCACGAACGCACAAGGCAACGTACTCGGAATGATGCCGCACCCGGAGCGAGCGGTCGAAGCATTGCTCGGCGGGGAAGACGGCAAACGATTATTCACTTCGATGGTGAAATGGGGGACTCGACATGCTACTTACAACTGAACCGACAGCAACACACATCCGTGAAGAGCGACTTTACGCCACGATGGGATTGACCGATGAGGAATACGCGCTCGTCGTCTCACTGCTCGGTCGTGAGCCGAACTACACCGAGATCGGGTTATTCTCGGTCATGTGGTCTGAACACTGTTCGTACAAAAACTCGAAGCCTGTCCTCCGGAAATTCCCGACAACCGGGAAACATGTCCTTCAAGGACCTGGGGAAGGTGCTGGCATCGTCGATATCGGCGATGGCCAGGCCGTCGCTTTCAAAATCGAGAGCCATAACCATCCGTCGGCGATTGAGCCGTACCAAGGTGCGGCGACAGGTGTCGGCGGGATTATCCGTGACATCTTCTCGATGGGCGCGCGACCGGTCGCACTCCTTAACTCGCTCCGCTTCGGAGATTTGAACGAATCACGTGTGAAACATCTCTTCGGCCACGTCGTCTCAGGCATCGCCGGGTACGGCAACTGTGTCGGTATCCCAACGGTAGGTGGGGAAGTCGCGTTCGACCCGGCCTATGCGGGTAACCCGCTCGTCAACGCGATGTGTGTCGGGCTCATCCGCCATGAAGACATTCAAAAAGGTATTGCCGAAGGCGTCGGTAACTCAGTGATGTATGTCGGGGCGACGACAGGACGCGACGGCATTCACGGGGCGACGTTCGCCTCGGAAGAACTCGGTGAGGATGCGGACGAGAAACGCCCGGCCGTCCAAGTCGGTGACCCGTTCATGGAGAAACTGTTGATTGAGGCGTGCTTGGAAGTCATCAAGCACCCGGCCCTCGTCGGCATCCAGGACATGGGAGCAGCCGGTCTCACGTCGTCTTCGGCCGAGATGGCATCGAAGGCAGGCATGGGCATCGAGATGAACCTCGACCTCGTCCCACAACGTGAGGCCGACATGACGCCTTACGAGATGATGTTGTCGGAGTCACAAGAGCGGATGCTCCTCGTCGTCAAGGCAGGACATGAAGATGAGATCGAAGCGATTGTCACGAAGTGGGGACTTCATGCGATCAAAGTCGGTGAAGTCATCGAAGACAAAGTGCTCCGCCTGCTCCATCACGGGGAAGTCGCGGCCGAAGTACCAGTCGATGCGCTCGCAGAAGACGCACCGGTCTACCATAAGCCGTCGAAAGTACCGGCGTACTATGAAACGTTCCAAGCGATGACACCAATCCAACCGATTGTCTCGGACGTCCTCTCGACATGGAAAGACGTGCTCGCCATGCCGACAATCGCCTCGAAACGTTGGGTGTATGAGCAATACGACCATATGGTCCAAACGTCGACCGTCGTCGCCCCAGGAAGTGATGCGGCCGTCATCCGCATTCGCGACACAGACAAAGCACTCGCGATGACGACGGACTGCAACGCCAAATACGTGTACCTCGACCCACGTGTCGGTGGTGCGATTGCGGTCGCAGAGGCAGCGCGCAACATCGTTGCCAGCGGCGCCACACCGCTCGCCCTCACGGACTGCTTGAACTTCGGTAGCCCGGACAAGCCAGAAGGGTTTTGGCAGCTCGATCAAGCTGTCGAAGGGATGGCCGAAGCGTGCCGTGCCCTCGACACACCAGTCATCGGTGGGAACGTTTCGCTTTACAATGAGTCGAACGGGACGGCGATTTATCCGACGCCGGTCGTCGGCATGGTCGGCTTGATCGACAAGCCGGAACATATCACGACGTCGTTCGCGAAAGCAGCAGGCGACATCATCTTCTTGCTCGGAGAGACGAAACCTGAGTTCGGTGGCAGTGCGCTTCAAATGCTGCAAGACGGTAAAGTGAGCGGACAGGCGCCGATGCTTGACCTCGAGACAGAGAGCCGTCAGCAACAAGTATTGCTTACGGCGATTCGGGAAGGTCTTGTCACAGCGGCCCACGACGTATCGGAAGGCGGACTCGCCGCGGCACTCCCTGAGCTCGTGTTCGGCACGGGCTTCGGCGCAGATGTCACAGTCGACGCAGATCTCGTGACGACACTTTTCAGCGAATCACAGTCACGGTTCCTCGTCACAGTCGCGCCACATCAGGCTGATGCGTTCGCGAAGTTGACGAAGGCGACACGCATCGGACAGGTGACAGACACGCCACAATTGACGGTCCGTGCGAGCGACCGTCTCATCGAAATGGACGTCACGGAACTTGAACGGGTATGGGAAGGAGCTATTCCATGTTATATGACATCCGAGGCATGAACGAGGAGTGCGGGGTATTCGGGGTTTTTAATCACCACGAAGCGTCACACCTCGCCTACTACGGCCTCCACAGCCTGCAACACCGGGGACAAGAAGGGACAGGCATCGTCACGGCTGACGGCGAGCGCTTGCACGCCAAACGCGGGCTTGGCCTCGTCGCTGAAGTGTTCGACGAACCGTCGCTCGACGCATTGACCGGGCATCACGCCATCGGTCATGTCCGTTATTCGACGGCAGGCGGCAACACGCTCGAGAACGTCCAACCGCTCCACTTCAAGTCGCTTACGGGCGACTTGGCGATGGCGCATAACGGTAACCTCGTCAACGCCAACGAGTTGAAACATATGCTCGAAACGGAAGGTGCGATTTTTCAGACGACGTCCGATACGGAAGTCGTCGCCCACTTGATTAAACGAAGCCGCGGCAACTCGATGAAAGAGCGGATTGCAGATAGCTTGGCCCGTCTCGTCGGCGCATTCGCCTTCCTCTTCTTGACGGAAGACGCGCTCTACGTCGGCGTCGACGTTCACGGCTTGCGCCCGCTCTCGCTCGGCCAGACCGAGGATGGAGCTTACGTATTCGCCTCAGAGACATGTGCGTTTGACGTCGTGGGGGCGACGTACGTACGCGATGTCGAGCCAGGGGAACTCCTCATGATCACGCAAGACGGGATCGTGTCGGAGCGGTACAGCGAGGCATCGGTCCGCGCGATGTGTTCAATGGAATACATCTACTTCTCGCGGCCGGACTCGATCATCGATGGCGTCAACGTGCATACGGCCCGTAAGGCGATGGGGAAGAAGATGTTTGACGAGGCACCGGTCGAAGCGGACGTCGTCACCGGCGTCCCGGACTCGAGCATTTCGGCGGCCATCGGTTACGCCGAGGCGAGCGGGATTCCGTACGAGATGGGACTCATTAAAAACCGCTATGTTGGCCGGACGTTCATTCAGCCGTCGCAAGAACTACGGGAGCGCGGTGTCAAGATGAAGCTGTCGGCGCTTCGAGGCGTCGTGAACGGAAAACGGGTCATCATGGTCGACGATTCGATCGTCCGCGGTACGACGAGCAGACGGATCGTCAAGTTGCTCCGTGAAGCCGGGGCGACTGAGGTGCATGTTCGCATCACGTCACCACCAATCAAGCATCCGTGCTATTACGGCATCGATACATCATCAAAGGAAGAGTTGATTGCGGCCACCAAATCCATCGAAGAGATTAAAGAAGAGATTGGGGCCGATTCACTGGCGTTCCTCACATTGGACGGAACGGTCGAAGCGATCGACCGACCGTTCGAAGGGAACTTGCGCGGGCAGTGTGCCGCTTGCTTCACCGGACTTTATCCAACTGAACTGGCGAGACTTGTAACAGAGACAAAAGCTTGAGGGGGACTGACGATGAGTTTAAGATATGAACAAGCGGGTGTGAATTTAGAAGCAGGCTATGAAGCAGTATCACGCATGAAGCGTCACGTTGCACGGACGATGCGTCCAGAAGTGATGACCGGGCTCGGCAGTTTCGGGGCGATGATCGACCTTGGCTCGATGCAGTTGAAACATCCGATTCTCGTCAGCGGAACGGATGGGGTCGGCACGAAACTCAAACTCGCGTTCGCGCTCGACCAACATGATACGATTGGAATTGACTGTGTGGCGATGTGTGTCAACGACTGTCTCGTCCACGGGGCCGAACCGCTTTATTTCTTAGACTATATCGCGACCGGCAAGGCAGAACCGGCCAAACTTGAGCGCATCGTCGCAGGGGTCGCCGAAGGTTGCGTCCAAGCGGGCTGTGCCCTCGTCGGAGGCGAGACGGCCGAGATGCCGGGTATGTATCCGGACGGCGAGTACGATATCGCTGGATTCGCCGTCGGTGTCGTCGAGAAGGAAGCACTGATCGATGGACGGACAATCGAAGCGGGGGACATCGTCCTAGGTTTAGCATCATCAGGTGTCCATTCGAACGGATTCTCGCTCGTCCGCCATATCGTCGAGTCGCAAGGGCTCGCCTACACTGATGAGATCGCCATGCTCGATACGACGCTCGGGAACGCCCTTTTGTTGCCGACACGCATCTATTCCGAGGCGGCGAAAGCGGCCATCGCGACGGGGCGTGTCCAAGGCATGGCCCACATCACGGGCGGCGGTTTTTACGAGAACGTGCCACGCATGTTGCCGGAAGGTCTCGGTGTCACGTTCGACGCATCGAATTGGCCGAGTCTGCCCGTGTTCGACTGGCTCGAGCAAGTCGGGCACGTCTCGAAACAAGAGATGTTCAACGTATTCAATATGGGCATCGGCTTCATGATCACGGTCCGGCCTGAAGACGTCGAAGTCGTCGAAGCCGCACTCGAACGCGCCGGAGAGACGTCGCACCGTATCGGGAAAGTTGATGCCAAACCGGGCGTCCGCATCATGGGGGTCGACCAGTGAAAAAGTTTGCCATCTTCGCCTCCGGGTCCGGTAGCAACGCCGAAGCGATTTGGCAAGCCATCGACCGAGGCGACTTGTCAGGGGAATGTGTCCTGCTCGTCACGGACAAACCAGAAGCGAAAGTACTCGAGCGGGCGGATCGGTTCAACATCGCGAGCTTCTCGTTCGAACCGAAGGCATATGCGTCAAAAGCGGAATTCGAACAAGAGATTCTCGTCTTGTTACAGACGCTCGGCGCCGATTATATCGTCTTGGCCGGGTATATGCGGTTGATTGGGGACGTATTGCTGTCAGCATATCCGAACCATATTATCAACATCCATCCGTCGCTCTTACCGGCGTTCCCAGGAAAAGACGCCATCGGTCAGGCGCTCGCGGCGAACGTGCCGACGAGCGGTGTGACCGTCCATTACGTCGATGCCGGGATGGATACGGGACCAATCATCGCCCAACAAGACGTCGCCATCGCAGGCTGTGATGCGGCCGAAGCGGCAAGACGCATCCAAGCGGTCGAGCATCAGCTCTATCCGCGCGTACTACAACAAGTGTTTATCCAACAGGAGGTTTTCAAGTGAGAGCATTACTGAGTGTGTCAGATAAAACAGGAATCGTCGAGCTCGCGCAGGCGTTGCATGAAGCGGGCATCGAACTCATTTCGACAGGCGGGACGGAAGCGGCGCTCATCGCGGCCGGTCTTCCCGTAAAAAATATCTCGGAAGTGACATCGTTCCCAGAGATGCTCGACGGTCGCGTGAAGACGCTCCATCCGCTCGTACATGGCGGACTTCTCGGACGCCGCGATTTAGATTCGCACGTCGAACAGATGAAAGACCACGACATCGAGCCAATCGACTATGTCGTCGTCAACTTGTACCCGTTCAAAGAAACGATTGCGAAAGAGAACGCGACGTATGATGAAGCGATTGAGAATATCGATATCGGCGGACCGAGCATGCTCCGTTCGGCCGCGAAAAACCATGCCAGCGTGACGGTCGTCGTTGACCCGGCCGACTACGGTCATGTGGCCGAAGCGGTTCGTGCCGGCGGGACGACGTTCGAAACACGTCAACGTCTTGCCACAAAAGCGTTCCGTCACACGGCGGCGTATGACGCCTTGATTGCCGACTATTTAGGGCAGCAGATCGGCGAGACGTTCCCGGAACAGCTCACGGTCACGTATGAGAAAGTACAAGACCTCCGTTACGGGGAAAACCCGCACCAGCAGGCAGCGTTTTATAAGACGCCGCTCTATCACGGGGTGACGCTCGCGAACGCGGAGCAGCTCCATGGCAAAGAACTCTCATATAACAATATCCAAGATACGAACGCGGCGCTCGAGGCGCTCAGCGAATTGACGGAGCCGGCAGCGGTCGTCGTCAAACATATGAACCCATGTGGTGTCGCTGTCGGACAGACAATCAGCCAAGCGTTCTCAAGAGCCCATGCGGCCGATCCGGTCTCGATTTTTGGGGGCATCGTCGCCTTGAACCGTGAAGTCGATGTGGAAACGGCAGAGGCCCTCCGTAACATCTTCCTAGAAATCATCATCGCGCCATCCTTTAGCGAGGCAGCACTTGACCGATTGAAAGAGAAAAAGAATCTTCGGTTATTGACGCTCGATATGGGCCAGATGACAGGGATGCGCTTGACAGCCGTCGCGGGCGGTCTCCTCGTACAAGATGGGGACGACGTCACAATCGATGATGCGTCATGCCAAATCGTGACCGACCGTCGCCCGACGGCGTCTGAATGGGAAGACTTGAAACTTGCGTGGCGTGTCGTTAAACACGTGAAATCAAACGCCATCGTCGTCGCCAAAGACGAGACGACAATCGGCATCGGAGCGGGACAGATGAACCGCGTCGGCGCGGCGAAAATCGCTTTCGAACAAGCAGGTGAACGTGCTACGGGTGCCGCGCTCGGTAGCGATGCATTCTTCCCGATGGGGGACACGGTCGAAGCCGCAGCCGCAGCCGGGATCACGGCCATCATTCAACCAGGCGGATCAATTCGTGACGAGGAGTCGATTGAAGCGGCGAACCGTCACGGAATCACGATGGTGTTCACGTCAGTTCGACACTTCAAACATTGAGAGGAGCGATAAGATGAACGTACTCGTCATTGGACGCGGCGGGCGTGAGCACGCGCTCGCTTGGAAGTTGAGACAAGACGGACATGAGGTGTTCGTCGCTCCGGGTAATCTTAATATGGGCGACGTGACGTGTGTACCAATCGAAGAGACAGATGTCTCTGGCCTCGTCGAGTTTGCAAAGCGCGAGGCGGTTGACTGGACGATCGTTGGTCCAGAGTCGGCCCTCATGGCCGGTGTCGTCGATGTGTTTCAAGCTCATGGACAAAAAATCTTCGGACCGACGAAGGCGGCGGCGTTGCTTGAAGGCAGTAAAGCGTTTGCGAAAGAAGTGATGCGCGAAGCCAATATCCCGACCGCAGGGTACGACACGTTCACCGATGCCGAGTCAGCGCTCCGACAGATCGATCAACTCGAAGCACCACTCGTCGTCAAAGCGGATGGACTCGCCGCCGGTAAAGGGGTGACCGTCGCGTTCACACTTGAAGAGGCGAAAGCAGCCATCCATGACATTTTCGATACCGATAAGTTCGGGGACCAATCACGTGTCGTCATCGAAGAGTTTTTGGATGGAGAAGAGTTCTCGCTCATGGCGTTCGTGTCAGGGGAGCACGTTATCCCGATGATCACGTCACAAGATCATAAGCGTGCCTATGACGGAGACGCAGGACCGAATACGGGCGGTATGGGCGCCTACAGTCCGATGCCTCACTTGGATGATGCTGTGTATCAAGAGGCGGTCGAACGTGTGCTCTTCCCGCTGGCGCGGACGATGGTCGAGCGGGGCACACCGTTCGAAGGGTTCTTGTATGCGGGCCTCATCTTGACGGCGGATGGCCCGAAAGTGATCGAGTTCAACGCTCGATTTGGCGATCCCGAGACCGAGGTCATTCTCCCGAACTTGGCATCTCCTCTCCTCGGCGTCATCGAGGCGGTCGTGGACCAAAAACCGTATCCGATTGAATGGGTAGAAGGCTATACGATTGGAGTCGTCGTCGCGGCAGAAGGCTATCCTGATCGAGCGACGACCGGGCAGATACTGTCAGGCTTCGGTGACTTACGAGATGATGTGCTCGTGTTCCATGCGGGGACGACCCGGGACGGGACCCACATCATCGGTAACGGGGGGCGATTGTTCGTCCTCACGTCGACGAAACCGACGTTGCTTGAAGCGAAGACGGCCGTCTATACGGCACTCGAACAACTTGATTTGCCACAGACGTTTTACCGGCGTGATATCGGAGGGCGGGCGTTGGCTCAGATTTTTTAAAGGATGGGTCAACCCGTCCTTTTTTTCATGCGAAAAGAAGGGAATCCGTACTTCCTGCTCTACAATAATGGAGTAGATTGAAGGAAGAAGGTGGTCGACGTGCGCATTCGGACGAAGCTCATGATTGCGGTGGCCGTGAATATAATTGTGTTTGTCGGTGTCATCTTTTTTGGGGTACGACCCTATTTCATCGAGAAAAGCATGGAGCAAGATCGTCAAACGGTCGAGAGTCAAATCGCGAGCGTATCTGAGACACTCGCCAATCGGAAGAGCACACTCGAGCGCACACTCATCGACTGGGCTGTCTGGAATGATACGTACACGTTCGTGCAGCGACGAAATGCCGCTTATATCAAAAATAACATCAGTGAACAGTCGCTCGAGAACTTGAGCGTCAACGCTATGGTCTATTTGGACAACGAGGGGGAGGCTTTCTACTCGGCGTTTCGTTCGACAGATATGTCATTGTCGAAAGCCGACCAACAAGCGATTATCCGGGCGGTTACCTCTCGCTTGACCAATCGGAGCGATGCACAGAACGGCGTATACGCGAGTGATTTTGGCCCGACGTTATATGTCAGTCATCCGATTCTACGACGTGACAGTAGTGGACCACGCCAAGGAACGCTCATCATGCTCGAGTTCGTCGATTCGACGGTCATGGCAGATATAAGTGCCCAAACGAAGATACCATTGACGATTCAGCCGGTTCGTCGAGAAGAGACAATCATCAAGAGCGGGACGGACGGGACCGATGTGGTGATCCCACTCGACACGGTGTTTCAGCAATCCGATTATGAAGTCGGGTTCACCGTCGCGCAAACGCACTACGAAAATACGGTCACGATGTTGCGGCTCGGCATGCTCGCGCTCGTCATCCTCGGGTTCGGTCTGTTCTTCTCTTTGTTATGGACGATTCACCGGGTCGTGATTCGGAGGCTGATGGAGATCGTGAGTGAGTTTAAGATCATCACACTCGAGCGGGACAGCCGACTCCGTCTCAGTCGGGACGCGCACAGCCACGACGAAATCGAACAGATGGCGACGAGCATGAACGAGGTGCTCGCGGCACTCGAAGATACGCGCGCCGAAGTGATCGACCGGGCGTTCCGAGACGCATTGACGCTTCTTCCGAACCGGCTCGCGCTAGAAGATTATTTCTCGACCGTGCGTGGAAAGCAGGAACGGATCGGAGTGCTCGGATTGGATTTGGATGACTTCCGACGAATCAACGACCAATACGGACATCGGACGGGTGATTCTGTTCTCATCTATCTCGCCTCACGGCTCAACTTCTATAAAGAAGACGGGTTCGTCGCTCGCATCGGTGCCGATGAGTTCATGCTCGTCCATCCGGGCTGGACACTTGACCAGCTCCAACCGGTCGCCCGGCACTTGACGAAAGACTTGAAGGACTGGGCCCATGTCAACGGTGTGAAAGGGATGGCGGCGACAATCGGCATCGATGTGTTCACCTATACCGAGCCGCAACACACGTATGAGGTCATGATGGGGCGGCTCGACGTGGTCATTCACGAGGCGAAACTGTCAGGGAAGAACCGTGTCTTGACGTTCCAAGAAATCGAGGACGGGAGCCATTATTTACAGACGCTCGAGATGGAACGCGATTTGCGCCATGCCCTCGAACATGATGAGTTTGAACTGTATTATCAGCCGATCGTATCGCCACGGCCGTTTGCAGTACGGGGAGTCGAGGCGCTCATTCGCTGGAATCATCCGGGCAAAGGTCAGATTTCCCCAGGCCTGTTCATCCCGGTCGCCGAGCAGCTCGGCCTTATCTCGGACTTGGGACGCTGGGTGCTCGTACAGGCGGTCACGGAGATGAAGGATCATGTGGAACGACATCACTTGTTCCTTTCGATCAACGTATCGAAACGCCAAATCGCCGACGGGTCGTTTTTAGCTTCATTGGAACACGTGCTGACCGAAACGGGATTTGACCCTCATCGCCTTCATGTCGAAATCACCGAGAGTGAGGTCGGCGGGAATCTGTATGAGCTTCAGCAGTTCATTCACGCGCTCAAAACGATCGGCGTCAAAATCTCGCTCGATGACTTTGGTGTCGGGACATCGTCGCTCTCGTTCTTGCAGTCGCTTCAACTCGATATTATTAAAATCGATCAAAACTTTGTCAAAGGGATTCCTGAGAACACGTTCGATCGGGCATTGCTCGAAGGGTTATATCAAACGTTCCATACACTCGGTCTCAATATCGTCACGGAAGGTGTGGAGCGTCCGGAGCAGCTCGCGTTCGTGCTCGAACATAGCAGTTCGCTCATCCAAGGTTACCATTACAGCAAACCGGTTCCGCTTGCCCAACTCGAGCATTATTTAAAGAAAACGGTTCTAGTTTGAGAGCGATTAAGATGTTTCCTGCGGGGAGCATCTTTCTTTTTATGATTTCCGTGAAAATTTCATTACAATTGGTAACATAGCTTGCGACCCTTTCATAGAAAAGGTAAACTTGAAACAGATGAAAGAAAACGCTTACAAAATTATTGTCTGATAATAATGGCGAGGCGATTAAGGGAGGATTGGGTTCGATGCCAACAAAACGATCGGCGCGGGCACCGTGGTCTAAAGCGATGATTCGGTCACAACTAGAAGTCGTGAGCCAAGTCAGGCCACCTTCGCTCGTATTGACGAATGCCACGTACTTGAACATGTACGTGAAGCAGTGGAAACAAGCAAATATTTGGATCGAGCATGACCGGATCGTCTATGTCGGGCCAGATGTACCGAAAGCGGCCGTCGAGACGGTGGACGTATCCGGAAAATATATCGTGCCTGGCTATATCGAGCCACATGCGCATCCATTCCAACTTTATAATCCGGCGACGCTGTCGAAGTATGCAGGCGAGCGGGGGACGACTACGCTCGTGAATGACAACATGCTTCTTTTTTTACAAAATAAGGAGCAAGCGTTTGCGCAACTCGATGCGATCCAACAGCTTCCGACGAGCACATATTGGTGGGCGCGTCTCGATACACAGACCGAGCTCGACCGGGAAAGTGTCCTTGTCGATTCCGAGCGGATTCACGACTGGTTCAATCATTCGGACGTCATCATGGCCGGTGAATTGACGGCATGGCCGCGCACGTTGAAAGGCGATGACGAGATGTTGCAGTGGATGCTCGACGCGGAGACGTGCGGGCTCCCGGTCGAAGGACATTTCCCGGGTGCCTCGGCGAAGACGTTGACGAAGATGGCGCTGATGGGTGTTCACAGCGACCATGAAGCGATGACGGCCGAAGAAGCGCTCTGCCGGCTCGAACACGGCTATACGACGACACTCCGTCATTCTTCGATTCGTCCTGACCTTCCGGGACTCATCCGTGGTCTGCTCGACGCCGGACTCGAGGCGTTCGATCATGTGATGGTCACGACAGACGGGTCGACGCCAGGATTTTATCAAGACGGGCTGCAAGACGCGCTTATTAAGATCATGATTGAGGCCGGATTGCCGCCGATTGAGGCGTACCGCATCGTGTCATTGAACGTGGCGCGACACTTTGGGCTCGATCACGTTCTCGGTTCGATTGCGCCGGGACGCATAGCCCATCTGAATATTCTTGATGCGATCGACGAGCCGCGCCCGTCCGCCGTCATCGCCAAAGGGCAATGGATTTACCGGGACGGGGCATCGTTGTTCCCGAACGAGCTCGTCGACGCGGCGCTCGCGCTCATGCCGTCGACGGACGTCGACATCGAACTGACGCCGAACGATCTGTCGTTCAGCATGCCTGTCGGGCTCGACATGGTCAACTCGGTCATCATGAAACTGTTCAAAATCTCGCACGACACCGGTCAAGACGAATTGCCGCGTGACGGGGACGAGTCGTTCCTCATGTTGCTTGATAAAGAAGGGAAGTGGCGTCTCAACACGGTGCTGAAAGGATTTGCCAACGACTTTGGCGGGCTCGTCAGCTCGTATTCGATTAGTGGCGACTACTTGATCTTAGGGAAATGTAAACAAGACATGCTGACGGCTTTCGAGCGGATGAAGGAACTTGGCGGCGGCATCGTCCTCGTCGACCGCGGTGAGGTGATCGCGGAAATCCCGCTCCCGCTCTGTGGCATGACGTCGAAGGAGCCGATTGAACAGTTGATCGTCCAAGAAGAAGGGTTGCGGTCCGAACTGCTCACGCGTGGTTACAAGTTTGAAGACCCAATCTATACGCTCTTGTTCTTGGCGTCGACGCACTTGCCATATGTGCGGGCCACACCGCTCGGAATTTACGAAGTGATGAAGAAACAAATACTATTTCCAGCGATTTTACGATGAACAGTTGAGTCCGAGCCGGTCGTGCTTTAGAATGATAAAGAAGTACGATGAAGAGAGGATGCTTGCGGATGCAACTCGATAAATTACGAGGACGAGAGCTCGATCAGCTGTTTGAGGCGATTTTGAAGCTCGATACACTCGAAGATTGTTATCAACTATTTGAAGATTTAGCGACCGTGAACGAAGTGCAGGCGCTCGCCCAACGGCTAGAAGTGGCCCGCCAAATTCGTGAAGGTAGCACGTACCATAAAATTGAAGAAGCGACAGGAGCTTCGACAGCCACCATCTCCCGCGTCAAGCGTTGCTTGAACTACGGGTCAGGCGGCTATGATCTTGCCCTTGAACGTCTACAACAATCAGAAGGTGACTCGTAAGAGTCATCTTGTTTTTGATGGGAGAGGAGGGGCGAGATGCAAGACAAGTTTATGAAGCGAAATTTACAGCTGTTCTTTCGGAAGCTGACACCGGTCCAGACACTCGTGTTGATTTATAGCGCGGCGGTCGTGTTGGCCGTCATTTTGCTCGCTTTACCGATTGCGCGACAACCGGGCGTCTCGATCACGTTCACCGATCTCGTCTTTTTCGCGGTCAGCTGTGTCAGCGTTACCGGATTGACCCCGATCGTCGTGACCGATACGTTCTCGACGTTCGGATTATTTATCATCTTGTTCATCGTTCAAGTGAGCGGGGTCGGGTTGATCAGTCTTCACGTCATCATGTGGATCTTGCTTGGCAAGCGCATCGGTTTTCGCGAGCGCCAGCTGATTTTACGTGACCAAAACCAGACGTCGATGTCTGGGATCGTCAAGTACATCACCGAGATCGTCATCACCGTTATCGCGATTGAAGCGGTCGGTGCGGTGTTGCTTGGGGTCCATTACTTAAATTACTTCGATACGGCCAGCGAGGCGTTCCTGCAAGGCCTGTTCGGTTCGATCAGTGCGACGACGAACGCCGGCTTTGACATCACCGGCAGCTCGCTCGCACCATTCCGGGAAGACCCGTTCGTCATCTTCACCCAAATCGCGCTCATGACCGGCGGTGCCATCGGGTTCCCGGTCCTCGTCGAGATTCGCACGTATTTGACGAACCGAATCATTCGGAAGCGCGAGAATTTCCCGCGCCGTTTCTCACTGTTCACAAAACTGACGGTATCGACGTTTTTCATCTTGATTGCCATCGGGACCGTCGGTTTGTTCCTGTTTGAGTATGACAACGCGTTCAAAGAGTTGCCGCTCTGGCTCGCACTCTCGGACTCGTTGTTCCAGTCCGTGACGACGCGAAACGGGGGGTTGTCGACCGTTGATGTCAACTTGTTCTCGGAAGGCAGTATGTTGCTCTTGTCGATTCTGATGTTCATCGGGGCGTCACCGTCCTCGGTCGGTGGGGGGATTCGGACGACGACGTTCGCCGTCGCCGTACTCGGGGTCGTCGCGTTCATTCGCGGGGACTCGTCCATCAAAATCTTCGGACGTGAGATCGTGCTCGAGGACATTTGGAAAGCGTTCGTCATCATTACCGTGTCTCTGGCCGTCCTGTTGACCGGGGTCATGGTGCTGACGTTCTTCGAAGACGCATCGCTCACGCGCATCTTGTTCGAAGCGTGCTCGGCGTTCGGGACGACCGGGTTGTCGGTCGGGCTATCGTCCGAATTTAGTAACGTCGGCAAGTGGGTGCTCACCATTTTAATGTTCATTGGACGCATCGGTGTCATCGCCTTCATCTTGATTTTGCAGCGGAGACAGCCGAAACGGATGTACAACTATCCGAAAGAATCAATCATCTTAGGGTAAGGAGCTCAGAACATGAAAGCTTTTTGGATCAATTTCGGTTACGTGTTCGCCGTCCCGGTGTTGCCGTTCATCGCGGTTGTGAACGGAACGGCGCTCTGCTCACCGGATTCTCCGCTACTTGATATTCCCGTGCTCGGCTTTTTCTTGGCGAATCCGCTCTGGTTCATCCCGGTGTACGGGCTGTTCGCTCTGCTCGTCGCCAAATGGATGACGGCCCGCGAACAAAAGACGCACGCGAGACGTGCTTGAGACTTGCCTCGGCAAGTCTTTTTTTGTTCAACAGATGCAAGTGGCGGGAAAAATCGCTACACTAGAGAAGGTATCGAAGGGGAGGGAAGCCGAATGGATTTTCAATCGTGGCGCCACGTGTTTAAACTAGATCCGAATAAACCGCTCGATGATTCGGTGCTCGCGGCGCTCGTCCGCTCCGGTACGGACGCCTTCCTCATCGGAGGGACCGACGGGGTCGATGCGGAGAACACATTCGCGCTCTATGCCCGACTCGAAGGGTGCGGCATTCCGCTCGCACTTGAGATGAGCCATCCCGAGCAAGTGGTTCGAGGCTTCGATCACTATTTTATTCCGACCGTCCTGAATGCAGGAACTGTCGACTGGCTCATCGGTCATCAAACAAAGGCGTTCGAACGATACGGACACTTGTTTCATGCGGATGTGACCGGGCAAGGCTATATCGTCTTGAATCCGGACGCGAAAGTGGCCCAGGTGACCGAGGCGAAGACCGATCTGTCCATCGAGGCGACGGTTGCCTATGCGGAAGCGGGGCATCGCTTGTTCCGCCTGCCTTCCTTGTATGTGGAGTATAGCGGCACGTTCGGGTCGGTCGAACTCGTCCAAGAATTACGGCTGGCCGTGCCGGACGCCCACTTGTTTTATGGGGGCGGCATCACCGATTTTGAATCAGCTCAGACGATGGCCGCATACGCGGACACGATCGTCGTCGGCAATGTGATTTATGACAATTTCGAAGGAGCGCTTGCGACTGTCGCGGCACTCCGATAAAATAAGAACAAATGTTTGGTTAGAGAAAGGAAACGATTATGTATAACTTGAGTGAAGAACTAGTCAAAGGCATGAACCCTCCGCAAGCGGAGGCGGTCAAATATACGGACGGCCCGTTGCTCATCATGGCCGGGGCGGGGTCTGGGAAAACACGTGTCTTGACGCATCGCGTCGCTTACTTGATGGCGTCGAAACAGATCGCGCCGTGGAACATTCTCGCGATTACGTTCACGAATAAAGCGGCCCGCGAGATGAAAGACCGGATCGCCCGCCTCGTCGGCGGTGTCGCGGACGATATTTGGATTTCGACGTTCCACTCGATGTGCGTCCGGATTTTGCGCCGCGACATCGATCGCATCCGCTATGACCGGAACTTCTCGATTCTCGACTCGTCCGATCAGTTGACGGCAATCAAGCAAGTGCTCAAAGAGCTGAACCTTGACCCGAAAAAATATGAGCCGCGGACGCTCCTCGGCATGATCTCGAACCATAAGAACGAACTCCGTACGCCGCAAGACGCGGCTGGACTCGTCGGTAACAACCCATACGAGAAAGTCATCTCGGACGTCTATACGGCGTATGAGAAAAAGTTGAAGCAAAACAACGTGCTCGACTTTGATGACTTGATCATGAAGGCGATTCAGCTGTTCCAAGAAGCGCCGGACGTGCTCGCGTTTTATCAGAAGAAGTTCCAATACATCCACGTCGACGAGTATCAAGATACGAACCGGGCCCAATATACGCTCGTTAAACTGCTCGCGCAAGCGCATGAGAACTTGTGTGTCGTCGGTGACTCGGACCAGTCGATCTATCGCTGGCGCGGGGCCGATATCGCCAATATCTTGACGTTTGAGAAAGATTACCCGAGTGCGCACGTCATCTTGCTCGAACAAAACTATCGGTCGACGAAACGGATTTTGGAAGCGGCGAACGGTGTCATTCAAAACAACTCGAGCCGAAAAGATAAGAAGCTATGGACCGAGAACGTCGAAGGGGAGAAACTGCTCCTTCACGTCGCCTCAGATGACCGGGATGAAGCGTTCTTTATCATCAATCAGATGAAAGAACTCCGCCAAGAGGGTGTCGATTACGGCGAAATGGCCGTTCTGTATCGGACGAACGCTCAATCGCGTGGACTTGAAGAGATGCTGCTCAAGTCGAACATCCCGTATAAGATGGTTGGCGGGACAAAGTTCTATGAACGAAAAGAAATCAAAGACATCTTGGCGTATTTGCGCTTGATCGCCAACCCGGACGAGGACATCTCCTTCGTCCGTGTCGTCAACGAACCGAAGCGCGGCATCGGCGCCGCGACGGTCGATAAGCTCGGCGACTTCGCCGGGATGCAAGGTGTGTCGCTCATGGAAGCGATTCGTGACATCGAACTGTCGGGCATTGCCCCACGCACAGCGACGAAGCTTGCCGAGTTCCGTCAATTGATGGTCGATTTGCGTCAAATGGCCGACTACTTGTCGATTTCCGAATTGATTGAAGAAGTGCTGAAGAAGTCAGGCTACGAAGAGATGCTCAAAATCGAGAAGACGCTTGAAGCCGAGAGCCGCCTCGAGAACTTGCAAGAGTTCCTCTCGGTCGCGCAAAACTTCGAGAAAGAGAGCGATGAACAAACGCTCGTCGCTTTCCTGACCGACTTGACGCTCGTCTCGGACCTCGATTCGCTCGAAGAAGTCGACGAGTTGCACCAAGTGACGCTCATGACGCTCCACTCGGCCAAAGGGCTCGAGTTCCCAGTCGTCTTCTTGATTGGGATGGAAGAAGGGCTGTTCCCACACAGCCGTGCCTTGAACGATCCGGAAGAGATGGAAGAAGAACGTCGCCTCGCCTACGTCGGGATCACACGGGCTGAGAAACGTCTCTATTTGACGCGGGCCCAGTCCCGCATGTTGTACGGGCGTTTCCAAAACAACCCGGAGTCGCGCTTCTTGCACGAGTTGCCAGAGACGCTCTTGGAGCGTTCGGGCAAAGCGAAGAAACCGATGCCATGGAATCCGGTCGAGTCGCCGGGGAAACTTCCGGTGAACGGCTTCAGTTCGAAACCGAAACCAAAACTCGCCCAGTCGTCCGGCGCCGAATCAATCGGTTGGAACGTCGGGGATAAGGCCAATCATAAAAAATGGGGACAAGGCACGGTCGTACAGACTCGTGGCGAAGGCGACCAGCTCGAACTCGATATCGCCTTCCCGGCCGTTGGCATCAAGCGCCTACTCGCCAAGTTTGCCCCAATCGAAAAAGCGTGAGGTGATTATATGGAGATGGCAGAACGCGTTGAAGCGATTCGTCAAAAGTTAAATCAATACGGGTATGAATATTATGTGCTCGACCGCCCGAGCGTCCCGGATGCGGAATACGACCGTCTCATGAACGAATTGATTGAAATCGAGACGGACTATCCGGAACTCCGGAGTCCGGATTCGCCGACGCAACGTGTCGGCGGTGCCCCGCTCGACGCGTTCGTCAAAGTGACGCATGACACGCCGATGCTCTCGCTCGGGAACGTGTTTTCTAAAGAAGAGCTCGTCGAATGGGTCGAACGCATCGAGAAAGATCTCGGTTACAGTCCGCTCTTCGTCGCCGAGCTCAAGTTTGACGGGCTCGCCGTGTCATTGAAATACGAAGACGGTCGGCTCGTCCGTGGCGCGACGCGCGGTGACGGGACGACCGGAGAAGACATCACGCAAAACTTGAAGACGATCCGCTCGATTCCGCTTCGGTTGAACGAGGACGTCACGTTCGAGGTGCGCGGTGAGGCATATATGCCGAAACGGTCGTTCGAACATTTGAATGACGAGCGAGAACGTCTTGGGGAACCTTTATTCGCCAACCCGCGCAATGCGGCGGCAGGTTCGCTCCGACAGCTCGACTCGAAAATCGCGGCGTCGCGGAACTTGGCGTTCTTCGCCTACGGGCTCGTCTCGACGGACGACCTCGTCGCCTCGCATGACGAGTCGCTCGAATATTTGCGCCGTCTCGGCATCGCCGTCAGCCAAGAGTACACGACGTGTCATACGGCCGATGAGTTATGGGACTATATCGAAACGTATGTGACGAAGCGGTCGGAGCTACCATATGAGATTGACGGCATCGTCATCAAAGTCGCAGCTTACGAAGAGCAAGAACAGCTCGGCTTCACGGCGAAGAGTCCGCGTTGGGCCGTCGCCTATAAGTTCCCGGCTGAAGAAGTCGTGACGACGATTGAAGACGTCGACTTCAGTGTCGGGCGGACCGGGAAAGTCACGCCACGCGCACGGTTCGCACCGGTCTCGGTCGCGGGATCGACCGTGACGTATGCGACGCTCCACAACGAGGACTTCATTGTAGAGAAGGACCTCCACATCGGAGATCGTGTCGTCATCAAGAAAGCCGGGGACGTCATCCCGGCCGTCGTCTCGGCGCTCGTCAGTGAGCGTACCGGGGAGGAGACAGAAATCGTCTTCCCGACGCATTGCCCGGCCTGTGAATCTGAACTCGTTCGCTTAGAAGGAGAGGCGGACCACCGCTGCGTCAATCCCGAATGCCCGGCCCAACTGCTCGAAGGGCTGATTCATTTCGTGTCACGCCCGGCGATGAACATCGATGGGCTCGGCGAGAAAGTAATCACACAACTCCACGCGTCCGGGCTCGTTCATAACGTGGCCGACCTGTACCGTCTCGACCGGGACGCGCTCCTCGAGCTCGACCGGATGGGCGAAACGTCGGTGACGAACTTGCTCGCGGCGATTGAGCAGTCGAAACAGAACTCGCTCGAGCGCGTCTTGTTCGCGCTCGGTATCCGCCTCGTCGGACAAAAAGCGGCCGCGTTGATTGCGGAACGGTTCGAGACGATGGAAGCGGTCATGGAGGCCTCGATCGACGACTTGACGTCAATCGATGGCATCGGTACGAAGATGGCTGAATCAATCGTCTTATACTTCGAGAAGCCGGAAGCGCGTGACCTCGTCCGTGACCTCGGAGCGGCAGGTGTCAATCTGACGTTCAAAGGTGCGAAACGACCGGTCGACGCCGATGCGCCGCTCGCCGGAAAGACGGTCGTCTTGACCGGGAAACTGCATGAGATGACACGTGGCGAAGCCGGGAAGCAACTTGAATTGCTTGGTGCGAGCGTCACGGGCAGCGTCAGCAAGAACACCGATCTCCTCGTCGCCGGCGAGAAGGCTGGCTCGAAACTGACGAAAGCCGAGTCGCTCGGCATCGAAGTGTGGGACGAGGCGGCGTTGCTCGCTTTCCTAGCAGAACAATCTTGAACGAGGTCCTCCTAAGGGAGGGCCTTTTATCATTGACCTGATTTTTAAACGTTTTCCGGTCGTGGGCAGGTTCGCACCTTCAACGGATGGGTAATGATTAGTATCTACAAATACTTTTCGACACCACGACTCGCGCACAATCATCCTCCATCCCTCTCCCGTGCCGGAGCGTGTCATCGCAGACGTTCGTCACACCTTAGAGGAGGGGACCAGCATGCAACATACCAACCGACGTTTCATCGCACTCATCACTTTCATCCTCGTATTGATTGGCATGTGGGCACCGAATGGCGTTTACGCGAACACGACAATGACACCAACGCCAATTTATGCACAAATTGATTTGAGCCTTGAAGAAATCGAAGCGTACGACGGCGCAAGCCTGATTTACGACGACGTGACGTACTACGGGGCGCGTGAATCGTCAACGATTTGGCGGTTCATGGTGGATGCGGCCGACGTTGACGTTACGACCATCGATCAAGTCACGTTATATAATGGTGAGGGTGTTCCTTATTCGTTCCCGGACGCGGTCTATGCATTTCATGTTGAGGAACTTGCGGGCGAGTCGACTGAGCCGGGTGATGACGGGACAGAGACAGTTCCAGACGTTGAAACACCGGTCGAGCCTCCGCTCGTTGAATCAGAGCCATCGCCAGAAGAACCTGTCACAGAAGAAGTGACTGCACCCTCCGCCACCCCAGTAGTTGCCATCGATCAATTGGTGCTCGGTGCCGACGGGCCAATCGAGCGTGTGTTAGGCGGAGATTTAGTGACGTATCGGCTCGTCATCGATGTGACGGGCGCCCCTGTCGAGAATTTTTCCGTATCCAACACGGTCCCGGAAGCGTTGACCGTCGTCGCGGACTCGGTTGAAGTTCTCGGTCCGGAAGGTTCGGTACTCCCGACGACCGTGAGTGGACCACCCGCCTTCGATTGGACGTTTCCGACGATACCGGTCGGGACGACGACAATCCAGTTCGATGTGTTCGCACCAGACGTGACAGATGAGACGGTGGTGACGAATACGTTTTGTATCGGTGTTGAAGGAGCAGATGAATTGATTCCGGCCGAATGTGCCGAGGCGACCGTCACGGTCGTACCGAATGAGACGATTGGCCTCGAGGTCGGTAAAGAGGCAAATATTGATCAAGCCGTCGTCGGCGGAGTGATTCCGTATACGTTCGTCATCGAGAACACAGGCGAGACGGCGCTCACGATCACCTCCATCGAAGATGAGTTCTTTAGCGGCGACATCGATGCTGATAAGGTCGAAGCATTCAATGCCGACGTGCGTGAGCAGTTGATGGCGCTCATCGGGGAGAACGGCCTCGCGGCAGGTGAACGCGTCGAGGCGACGGTCAACTTAAAAATCCCGAGCGACTATGACCGGACGAACGCTCCTGAGATCGGGAACGTGTTCCGGGTCGGCGCGACCGATTCCTATGGACGGGTCGTCGATGCCGAGAGTCAACAGATCGTCTTATTGAACCAAGCCGATTTCATGGTCACGAAAGTGGCGAGCCCAGGGACGGTGCACCCGGGCGAGGCGATTCGCTATACGTATACAATCACAAACACGTCGAATGTCACCTTGTACTTTGTCGATGTCATCGATGAATGGACGAGCGGGGCGTTGACGACCAAAGAACAGCGCGAGACGACCGAGACGCTTCGAGACGGCATGCAGGCTCTCGCTGAAGTCGAGAACGGACTCATCCCAGGTGAGGAAGTCGTGCTCGAGATGGAAAAAGTACTCTTGCCATCCTATGATGTGCGAGCGGGCGCAGTATTGACGAACCGGACGACGTTCACGTTCGAGGTCAATCGTGAAGCGCGTGTGTCCCGAACGGACGAGGCGACGGTGCACGTAAAGCAAAGCCTTCCAAAACCGGGCAACGATAACCGTGATGACCAAGATGAATCGGTTTATGTGCCGGAACCAACGACTCCGGTGACGCCAGATCAAGCGACCCTTCCGATGACCGGCACGACAAAAACGTGGGGAACGGTACTCGGACTCGTCTTGATCGTGCTCGGGCTCTTGTTCGTGACGTATCAGCGCCGTCCATCCACAAAAGCATAATTGCAGGCGCCCTCCGACACGAGTCGGGGGGTGCTTTTCTTTGAATCGGGACTGATTCCGCTTCGACACTTTTTTCGACGGACGATTTTGTTATAATGGACGAAGTGTAACGAATCGAATCATCAAAGGAGTTCAGACATAGATGAAATGGAAACAATTGATTATCCCAGCTCTCGCCGCGACGGTTTTCCTCGGCGGGTGCTCGATGAAAATCCCGATGGGGGAAGAGAATGTCACACCGACGGGTGAAGAGACGGCAGCCGAAGGCGTCACAGAAGCGATTCAAGCGCGTGATTCATATTACCAGATGGTCATTCCATTTAAACCGGCGGCAGCCCGAGGGTTGGCCCAGCGCCAAGTGAGCTCGTCGCTCGAACTTGAAGAAGTGGAACTCGGCCTCATGCGCCATTCGACCGGCGCGTTCAAACCGGAAAACTATGCGTATCAAGAAGGACAGCTATTGACGAGTGAAGATGTCTCGCGTCTGCTTGGCCGTAAAGACAAGACGTCAGAAGGTCTCGTCCCGCTCAACCCGGCGTATGCGAACGGCACGGCCGAAGTGGCCGAAGACCAATTCGTCGAGGAGAATAAAAAGTCGCCACTCTATTTGGCGTCGCTCGTCGAACAGAACTATATGACGAAAACGGATAACGGCTATCAACTCGGCGGTGTTTCGTTCGCTTTGATTTTGAACCGGGAGTACGTGTTCCAAGCGCCGAATTTCGGTCCGACGTATACGGAAAAGTTGGACGAGAAGAAAGTCATCGCTGAAGGAGAGCGCATGGCGAATGAACTCGTCGCCCAACTGCGCAAGCGCGAGGACTTCAAAGATCTCGATATCAACGTCGCATTGTATATGAAAGCGTCGCAAGGGTCACCGACGCCGGGGAACTATGTCAAATCGGCATTCGTTGGCACGGCTGGCGAGGTGACGGCGAGTGATTGGAAAGATGTCGACGAGACGTATTATTACTTCCCGTCCGCCAAAGCGACGACGGAAGTGCGCGATGACGCTCAAAAATTCTCCCTCTTCAGCGACCGAATCGCTGATGTGTTCCCAGATTTCAGCGGGATGATCGGGAAAGGTTTTTATCAGAACGGGGAATTGTCACGGATTGAGATCGATATTCCGATCCAGTACTATAGCCGGGCCGAACTCGTCGGCTTCACGCAGCACGTCGTCGGCCTGCTCGAGAACCGCTGGGAATACAACCGGAACGTACCCGTCCGAATCAACGTCACCTCGCTCGGTGGCGAACAAGAAGTGACGATCGTGTTTGAAGAGGGCATGGATAGTCCGAAAGTATATTTCTAACCGATAAGAAGGCATCGTGATGAAACGAATGCCTTCTTTTTTTCGTATGACAAGTAACGAGGAAATTCTTTGACCTTCTTTGACCAAATCGGTAGAATAGACTTAACAGAATCGGGAAAGGGATAGGTGAGGTGAAACGAGATGGCAAAAAACTATTATGACGTCCTTGGCGTGCCGAAGCAGGCATCCGACCAAGACATAAAACGAGCGTATCGAAAGTTGGCAAAACAATACCATCCGGACGTGAATAAAGACCCGGGTGCCCAAGACAAGTTCAAAGCAATCCAAGAGGCTTTCGATGTGTTGAGCGATCCTGACAAAAAAGCGAACTATGACCGTTACGGAAGTCCGGAAGGGCCGACGTTCGGTGGAGGGTACAGTGGTGATGGGTACGGGGAAGGATCGGCCCAATTCGAGGACTTGTTCCGTCAATTCGGCGGTGGGTCACGAACGACGTCGCGCACATTCGGTTTTGAGGATATGTTCGGCAGCTTCTTTGACCAGGCGGTCGAAGAAGACCTCGATGAGACGGTCCGAGTCAATGTCCCACTCAGTCAGTTGACGAGTGATGCCAAAGTGAGCCTGCGCCTACAGACGGGGACGGTCAACGTCAAAATCCCGCAAGGCGCCCATGAAGGACAAAAGCTGCGGCTCAAAGGCAAGAGCAGTAAAGTCGGACAGTCGGGCGATCGAGGCGATGTGTACGTCGAGCTCCACTTCACTGATGACGACATGTACCGGCGCGAAGGGGCGAACGTCATTACCGTCAAACGGTTGCGTCCGCTCGCTTTCCTCGACGGCGCGGAAGTCGTCGTGGCGACACTCGATGGTGGTCGGGTCAAGCTGAAAGTCAAACCGGGGTCGCGGCCTGGTCAACGGATGCGCATCCCGGGACGTGGATTCATGACCGCTTCGAAAGTCCGATCGGATCTATTCGTCCAACTTGAAGTCGATTTGCCGCTAGACGCCGCCCACCGATCTGTTTACGAACAACTCGAACGCTGAACCTAAGGAGGAAGCAGAATGGATTTCAATCGATTTACCGATAAAGCACATGAAGGCATCGTCAGCTCGCAGGCACTTGCGAAACAGTACCACCATAGCGAGATGAACGAATGGCACGTCTTGGCGTCGATGATCTCACAAACGGACGGCATCGCGCCGCTCTTACTGCAAAAAATGGAACTGAGCGTCGCCGAGATCGAGGCCGAGGTCGCGATGGCGCTCAAGAACGCACCGAAACTTCAAACGCCGACGACGCCGATGATCTCGGCCTCGCTGTTGAACGTGTTGACGACGGCGGAACGTGAAGCGACAGGGATGAGCGATGAATACGTCTCGGTCGAGCATATTCTGCTTGGGATCATCATGAACAAGAGTCAAGCACAGAACATGCTCGAACGCAAAGGTGTGACCGAGGAGAGATTGCGTGAGGCACTCGTCGCCGTCCGGGGCAATCGACGGATTACGTCGAAATCACCGGAAGCGACGTATGACGTCTTGACGAAATATGGACGCGACTTGATCCAAGAAGTGAAGACCGGCAAAATCGATCCCGTCATCGGGCGCGATAGCGAGATTCGGCGTGTCATCCGTATCTTGAGCCGGAAGACGAAAAACAACCCGGTCTTGATCGGGGAACCAGGCGTCGGGAAAACGGCGATCGTCGAAGGGCTCGCCCAACGCATCGTCCGCGGCGACGTGCCGGAGAGCTTGAAAGACAAGACGATTTTCAGTCTCGATATGAGTTCGCTCGTCGCCGGAGCCAAATATCGCGGCGAGTTCGAAGAGCGGCTCCAAGCCGTCTTGAACGAAGTGAAAGAAGCGGAAGGGAAAATCATCCTCTTCATCGATGAACTGCACACAATCGTCGGGGCCGGTAAGTCCGAAGGCGCGATGGACGCCGGGAACATGCTCAAACCGATGCTCGCCCGCGGTGAACTCCACTGTATCGGTGCGACGACACTCGATGAATATCGGCAATATATCGAGAAAGATCCAGCGCTCGAGCGCCGCTTCCAACAAGTGCTCGTCGACGAACCGGACGTCGAAGACACGGTGTCGATCTTGCGTGGATTAAAAGAGCGCTTCGAGATTCACCACGGTGTCCGCATTCACGACAACGCGCTCGTCGCAGCGGCCGTGTTATCGAACCGCTATATCACCGATCGGTTCATGCCGGACAAGGCAATCGATCTCGTCGACGAATCGTGTGCGATGATTCGGACGGAGATGGAATCGATGCCGGCCGAGCTCGATGAACTCGTGCGCCGCGTCATGCAACTCGAAATCGAAGAGGCGGCTTTGAAGAAAGAGAGCGATGACGCCTCGAAGAAACGACTCGATGCGTTGCAGCAAGAGCTCGCCTCGATCCGCGAACAGTCGGACGCGCTCCGACTCCGCTGGGAAAACGAGAAAGAGTCGACCCATCGTGTCCAACATATCCGTGGGGATTTAGAAAAAGTGAAACTTGAACTGCAAGAAGCCGAGAGCCGTTACGATTTGAACCGGGCCTCCGAGCTCAAATATGGCCGCATCCCGGAACTCGAGCGCGAGCTTGCAGAAGCAGAGCGGCTCGCTGGTTCGGTGACACGTGAACTCGTCCGGGAAGAAGTGACCGAGGAAGAGATTGCCGAGGTCGTCTCGAAATGGACGGGCATCCCTGTGACGAAATTGACCGAAGGAGAACGAGATAAGTTGCTCAACCTCGAGACGGTACTTCATCAACGCGTCTTCGGACAAGACGATGCGATTCGGCTCGTCAGCGACGCCGTCATTCGGGCTCGGGCCGGCATCAAAGATCCGAACCGTCCGATCGGCTCGTTCTTGTTCCTCGGACCGACCGGTGTCGGGAAGACCGAGCTCGGGAAAGCGCTCGCCGAGGCGATGTTCGACTCGGAGGACCATATCGTTCGCCTCGACATGAGCGAGTATATGGAGAAACACGCTGTGTCTCGTCTGGTCGGGGCACCTCCGGGTTATATCGGCTATGAAGAGGGTGGCCAGTTGACGGAAGCGGTCCGCCGCAACCCGTACTCGGTGCTCCTGCTCGACGAGGTCGAGAAAGCACACGCCGATGTGTTCAACATCTTGCTGCAACTGCTCGATGATGGTCGCTTGACCGACTCGCACGGGCGTGTCGTCGACTTCAAAAACACGATCGTCATCATGACGTCGAATATCGGGGCCGACATCTTGCTCGAAGCGGCGAAAGATGGCGTCATCGATGATGCGGAAGAACGCCAAGTCATCGAGCGGCTCCGCCGCCACTTCCGTCCCGAGTTTTTGAACCGGGTCGATGAGACGATTTTGTTCCATCCGCTCACGCGGGCTCAAATCGGCCAAATCGTCGAAAAAGCGGTCGCACGCATGGGCAGTCGCTTGACGGCGCGCTCGATTCAAATCGAGATCACGGATGCCGCGAAGGTGTTCATCGCCGACGAGGCGTATGAGCCACAGTTCGGGGCCCGTCCGATCAACCGGTACGTACAACGGACGATTGAGACGAAACTTGCCCGTAGCATTCTCGCCGGAGATATCGAGGACGGCCAGACGGTCGTCATCGACGTCGAGAACGACGAGTTGACGCTTCGTCCCGCGACGGTCACTCACTGAATCACAAAAGAGCGCTGGCTGACGCCGGCGCTCTTTGTTTATGCAATCGGTTCGGGTTGATAGACGCAGTACGGTTCCTCGGCTTTATAGTCGCCGGTGACGGCATAAGCGCGAGCCCGAGACCCTCCGCAGACGTATCGATATTCACAGTAGCCGCATTTCCCGTGGTGTGTATCAGGGTCACGCAGCGACTTGAAGACCGGGTGGTGCCGGTAAATCTCAGCGAGCGGTGTCTCTTTCACGTTGCCGCATGTGATCGGCAAAAAGCCGGACGGCTGGACGTCACCCGTATGTGAGATGAACACGAAGCCGTTCCCGTCGTTCGTCCCGCGGGGCGCCTTGGCGAGGTCATCATGTGGATGGCCGATGGGCGGCAATCCAACTTGTTTTCGTTTCAAATTTTCTTGCCGGGCGATGCGCCGATAAAACTGTGCCTCGGTCGTCGAGATGATGAACGGGACATGCTCTTGCAACGCGAACGCCCAGCGGAGTACATCTTCATGCCGTTCTGGCGAGATCGGTTGGAGGAGTGACCCGCGGCCGGTCGGCACGAGGAAGAACAACGTCCATACCGAGACGCCGAGTTCCCCGACGAGTTTGGCGATCTCCGGGAGCTGGTCGACGTTATATTCCGTGACCGTCGTATTGATTTGGAATGACATCCCTTCTTCTCGGAAGTAAGAGATGCCGCGCAGCGTCCGTTCGAAACTGCCACGCGTACCGCGGAAGTAGTCGTGCGATTTGGCGTCCGGACCGTCGAGTGAAAACGCCCAGCGCGTCAAGCCGGCGTCTTTCGCCCGTTTGACGGCGTCATGGGTCACGCGAGGTGTCGCCGACGGGGTCATCGACACACGCATGCCGAGCGAAGCGGCATATTCGGTCAGTTCGAACAAGTCCTCACGCATGAGCGGGTCGCCCCCGGTGAAGACGAGAATTGGATTATCCATTGCGCGGATGTCTCGGATGAGTGCTTTGCCTTGTTCGGTATCGAGTTCACCCGGATACCGATGGAACTGGGCCTCGGCCCGGCAATGGACGCATGACAGCGCACAGGCACGTGTTACTTCCCAGATGACGATGAATGGATTTTCGTTGTAGTCGACTCGTTTCATACGGACACCGCCTGTCCAGCCATCACCCGGGAGACGGCCTGTTTGGCCGAATCGACGCAGTCGGGGAGACCGACGCCATGCAAGATGGCACCACATGCCTCGATCCCGTCGAGTGTGGACAGCTGCTCTTCGAAAGCGCGCACGTATTGTTTGTGACCGACCTCATATTGCGGCATCGTATCGATGTGCCGTTCGACTTTTGTGAAGATCGGGGTACCGACGTGTTGAATCTTCCGCAGTTCACGCAGCGCGAAGTCGGCGATGGTCTCGTCGGATTCCGTCAACAAGTCGGGGACGAACTCAGATCCGATGTAGACGCGTAAGAGCGCCTTATGTTTTGGTGCCATGTGGGGCCACTTCTTATGCATCCAACTGCAGGCCGTCAAGGCGTTCCCTTCCGCTTTGGCGATGACGTAACCGGTCCCGTCGAGTGACGCGACCTCTTTTTCATCGAACGCCGCGAGCACGGTGATGGAAGACGTCCGTTTCAACTCGGACAATTTTTCTGCTTCCGGGAGACCGAGGATCGGACCGAGCGCATTCGGCGAAGTGGCCAAAATGATACCGTCGAACGACTCGGACGTCCCGTCGACGAGGGTGACTTCATGGGGCCGGACCGCCGCGACTTTCGTCTCTGTATAGAGGCGGTCAATCGACGGGCGAAGCGCCTCGATGAGGACACCGAGACCTTGCTGAAGGGATAGAAACTTCCCGGCTTCACGTGGCTTGACGCCGGCTTGAACAGGTGGTGTCAATGCTTTCATACCGAGAATCAGGCTGCGTGTTTTTTGTTCAATCGTGATAAACTGAGGGAAAGTAGACTCGATGCTCATATCGTCGAGCGTCCCGTTGTAGATTCCCGAGAGAAGCGGTTCAATCATCGCATCGACGACTTCTGATCCGAGCCGGGTCCGGAAGAATTTGTCGAGCGAGATGTCTGTCCCCGTATAGACGCGTGGCAGCACGAGGTCCATCCCGGCCCGAAGTTTACCGCGCCACGTGAACAAATCGGTCTTGACCATCGGCCAAAACTTGGTCGGGATGCCCATGACCGATCCGTCCGGCATTTGTCGAAGCTGTTGGCGGACATAAATGTACGATGTCCCGGTCATCGACCGGACGAGATGATCGTCGAGTCCGAGCTCGGTGATCAGTTCGGTCAATGTCGGTTTTCGGGCCATGTATCCGTCCGGTCCGCATTCTAAGACGAAGCCGTCTTGATAGACGGTCTTGATTTTTCCGCCGATTCGATCGCTCGCTTCGTACATGGTGACGTGCGCCCCGGCTTGTTTCGCGTAATAGGCGGCGGCCATGCCTGTAATTCCTCCACCGATAATTGCAATTTTGTTCAATCCATTCACCCATTTCTATGTAGTGTTCTTCCTAACGGTACCGAGAATATTGACGTAGACATAGGATAAGTCTCACATGGTTCTAGACAAATTCGTCACGATTGGGAAGGAGAGGCTCCATATGGTTTGGTTCGGCATAACGGCGACAGTCGTCGTGGTCGGCATTATCGCCTTCATCGCATCGATGAATCGGTACGGGGAGAAGCTCGACGGAGATGAAGACAGCCCGTCGGTCCTTTGGGCTGATGAGGAATGGTATAAGCCAGAAAAGGAAGACGGACCACTTGATGGTTAACCGTCTTCGAATATGATAAGATGACCCGGTTGAAAACTATCGGACATGGGGTGATTGGATGAACGTATTGGAACAACAGTTGGCGCATTTGGTCGATGAGTGTCGTCCGTACACAGCACAAGGGAAAGTCGCCGACTATATTCCTGAGCTCGCGCATGTACAGGATGATTTGCTCGGCGTGGCGATTTGTTTGCCTGATGGTTCATATATTCATGCGGGGGACGTCCACCATAAGTTCACAATCCAAAGCGTCTCGAAGGCGTTGACGCTCTGTTACGTCTTGATGGAGTTTGGAGAAGATTACGTGTTCTCGAAAGTCGGGATGGAGCCGACCGGCGACGCGTTCAACTCGATTGCCAAGCTTGAAGAGACGGTGCCGTCAAAGCCGCTCAATCCGATGATCAATGCAGGGGCGCTCGCTGTCACGAGCATGATTTTAGGGGACACGGCGGAACTGAAAATCTATCAGTTCCGCCAGTTTTTGGCGACGTTGCTCGACGTGCCGGTGGAGGAAATCACGTATAACGAAAAAGTCGCCCGCTCGGAATACGAGACGACCGACTTGAACCGGGCCTTGCTCTATTTCATGCGCCATCACGGGATTGTCGAGGGTGATGTCGATGAAATCATCGACGTGTACACAAAGCAGTGTGCGATTGAAATCGATTGCTTTGACTTGGCCCGCATTGGCCGAATTTTGTCGGGCAACGGGGAAGACCCGGTCACGGGCGAAGAGCTGATCCCGCGTCGCGTCGTCCGAATCGTCAAAGCGATCATGACGACGTGCGGCATGTACGATGCGTCTGGGGAATTTGCCGTCCGTGTCGGTCTCCCGGGAAAGAGCGGGGTGTCCGGGGCCATCCTTGCGACCGGTAAACACGAGCTCGGACTGAGCGATGTCGGCTTCGGGATTTTCGGACCGGCGCTCGACTCGAAAGGGAACTCAATTGCCGGGATGAAACTGCTCGAACTGCTCGTCGAACGCTACACGTCCCGCTAAAGCTGGATGGCGTCGACCGATTCGTCGAGCCGAGATTGCAGCTCGTGCACGACTTGTTCGTAATCGTCGGCCAAGGCGGCGGGTGGTGTGAAATCGCTCCAACGCAATAACAGTTGATGGCGATCGTTCATGTCGCCAAGCTCGGTCTGAAGCCGTTTCAGCTTTTGAATTTGTTCTTTTGAGGCTTTCGCTTCGTAGTTCAACAAGTATTCGTTCAAATAACGTTCCCGTTTTACGGCGAGCCTGACTTTATGGAGTGTCTCGAGCCGGTCGGACATCTCCGTCGCGTCGTGATGGGCGTCGATCCGTCGTTTGCGGTCGCTCCTCGCTTTATCGATAAATGAAGAGGCGTCCCGCTTTTTGAAGGCACGGAACAACTGTCCGCCGATAAAGCGGCGAACTTGTTGGTCGAGCGATGGGGTCATCTTCTCCGTGACGCGCGTATTTAAAATCGTGCAGTCTTTGGCGCGGCTCGCTTCGACGTGATCGGCGAAAGCCTGCTCGAGCTCGGTCTCGACAGCGAGCCCTGCGAGAAGAACGTCCCCGTCACGCACTGCACCGAGCGCCTCCATCAACTGTTTCAACTGACGATACGTGGAAGGTTTCGTGTCGTACAGTTGCATGAACGTCAATAGTTTCCGAAGATGGACCCGCGCTTGGTGGATGTCTTCGCTGTTTTGGAACGTGAGCGCCTCAGTCATATAATGATTGAACGTGTTCCACGTCTCCAAAAGCTCGTATTTTAATTTCTCCGCATTCCGTTGATTCATTCTAATTTTTCCTTTCTGAAATGAGATGAGGTTGTCCATGTATCAAACACATTCACTTAATGAAAAAATTAAACTGTTCTTCACCATCTTCTTTCCGATTTTGGTGACACAAGTGTCCTTTTACTTAATCAGCTTTTTTGACACGGTCATGTCAGGCCGTGCCGGTGCCGTCGATTTGGCAGGTGTCGGCGTCGGGTCGAGTCTATGGATGCCCGTCTATACGGGGTTAAGCGGGATTTTGCTCGCTGTCGCACCGATCGTCGCGCAGGCGCTCGGGGCCCGTAACATCCAACAGATTCAACGAACACTGTATCAAGGTGTATACTTAGCGATCGGACTGAGCGTCGCGACGCTCATCCTCGGGTTCTGGCTCGTCCCGACGGCCGTTGACGGCATGGGGCTGAGCGAAGAAGGTAAACGAATTGCCAAAGGGTATTTGCTCGCACTCGGATTCGGAGTGTTGCCGATGTTTTTGTTCAACGTGTTGCGCACACTCATGGACTCGCTCGGCAAGACACGGATCTCGATGCTGCTTATATTATTAGGGTTACCCATTAATGTCGGGTTAAACTACATCTTCATCTTTGGAAAACTTGGTGTGCCGGCATATGGCGGCGTAGGGGCCGGAATTGCCTCAGCGATCACCTACTGGTTGCTGTTCTTTATGGCGTTCGCGTTCGTCCGGAACGGAAAACCGTTCCTCGAGTATCGCTTCCTGCGCTCGGTGGAACGTCTCATGTGGCCGAGACAAAAAGAGTTGCTCAAGCTCGGCACGCCGATCGGTCTCGCCATTTTTGCTGAAGTCAGCATCTTCGCGGCAGTGACATTGCTCCTTAGCGCCTATGGTGACAATATCGTCGCGGCCCACCAAGCCGCCATCAACTTCGCCTCGTTCGTCTATATGTTGCCGTTGTCGGCATCGAGCGCGCTCACCATCGTCGTCGGGTACGAACTCGGGGCAGGGCGACTGAAGGATGCGGTGCGCTATGCTAAAATCGGGATTGTACTCTGTCTGGCCGTCTCGCTCTTCTCGGGTGGTCTTTTGTTCTGGCAAAATGAACGGGTAGCCGCGATTTATACGAACGACGCGGCCGTCGTGGAACTCGCGGCCCACTTCATGATCTTCGCTGTCTTTTTCCAACTGTCGGATGCGGTCGCCGCACCGATTCAAGGGATTTTGCGTGGCTTCAAAGACGTGAACGTGACGCTCGTCTTGTCGCTTATCGCCTATTGGGTGATTGGTCTCCCGCTCGGCTATACACTCGCCGAACAGTTCGGCTTGGGACCGGATGGTTACTGGATCGGGTTGATCGCAGGTCTTGCGGCAGGCGCCGTCTTGTTGTTCATGCGTCTCATTCATATCGTCAAACGGTATGAGGGGAAACCGCTCATGAACGAGACCTCATAACCTGCAAAAGTTGACGTCACTGACGTCAACTTTTGTTGTTTTAGGCATGAATAAGTCGGGCAAAGGATTGAGGGAATCAATCCTTTTTATTAAACAAAATTGGTCTATACAACTATACTGATTTTTTGTTATGATGACGATGAAGCTACTTGAGGAAAGGTGGATGACCAATCATGGTGATCATCAACGCACAGATCGTTTCGGGGGACAAGACATGGGAACGAGGATATATCCGGTTCGAAGGAGCGACGATTGAGAGCGTCGGTTCGATGGATGAGTATAGAGCAGAAGGTGAGACGGAGCTCGATGTGGACGGGGCGCTTGTGACGCCGGGCATGATCGACGTTCATATCCACGGCGGGTATGACGTCGACACGATGGATGCGGATGAAGACCGATTGCGTCATCTCGCCAAGTCGATGCTTGCTGAAGGAGTGACATCATTCTTTGCGACGACGATCACGCAGTCACCGACTGCCATCACGAAGGCGCTACAATCAGCCCGGACTGTCATCGAGGCGGGAGACACGTCGCTCGTCGGCATCCATCTAGAAGGACCGTTCGTCAACGTCGATAACGCGGGGGCGCAACCGGCAGAATATATTATCGACCCCGACGCGGAGCAGTTCCGGACATGGCAACAAGAGGCCGGCGGGCACATCCGTCTCGTCACGTATGCGCCGGAACGTCCAGGGGCACGTGAACTCGAACGAGCGATGCTTGAGACCGGGGCGGTCGGGTCGACCGGGCACACGAACGCCACGTTCGCCGAGAACAAGGAAGCGAACGTCAAACATGCGACGCACTTATACAATCAGATGCGCGGACTTCACCATCGGGAGCCGGGAACGGTCGGCTATTGTTTATTGGAGCGGGACGTCATGGTCGAAATCATTCCAGACGGGATTCACAGCCGTCACGAGATGGTCGATTTCGCTTATCGCTTAAAAGGGGCGGACGGGCTCGTCGTCATTACGGACGCAATGCGGGCGAAAGGGCTTCCGGACGGTCGCTATGAACTCGGAGGCCAACCGGTCATCGTTACGGACGGGGCAGCCCGCCTTGAAGCCGGAAACTTGGCCGGTAGCGTCTTGACGATGGACGCGGCGTTCCGAAACGTGGTCACGTTCACTGGATGCACATTACCTGAAGCGGTGAAGATGACGTCGACGAACCAAGCGCGTGAATTCGGATTGACGAACAAAGGATCGATTGCGGCCGGCTTTGATGCGGACCTCGTCATTTGGGACGATGCGCTGTCGGTCACGACAACGATTCTTCAAGGACGTATCGCTTATTCGAAGGAGGATATGGAATGAACATACTAGTTGCGAAAACACCGACAGATGCAGAAACGATCGCTTATACACTCATCACTGAACGATTGGCCGGGAAACGAGAGTTCGTGCTCGGGCTGGCGACGGGGAGCACGCCGGTCGGCATGTATCAGATGTTCAAACGTGACAAGCTTGACTGCAGTCATGTCACAAGCGTCAATTTAGATGAGTACATCGGACTCGCACCGAGTCATCCGCAAAGTTATCATCACTTCATGGAAGAGAAGCTATTCAATGACGTCCCGTTCAAAGAGAGCCATGTGCCTCGTGGTGACGCGGAAAATCCGGAAGCGGAAGCGGCACGATACGAACAGCTCGTCCGGTCGATCGGGGTCGATCTTCAATTGCTTGGCATCGGAGAGAACGGACATATCGCCTTCAATGAGCCGGGTACCGCGCTCGATGCGAAGACGCACGTGACCGAACTGACCGAGTCGACGCGGGAAGCGAACCGTCGTTTCTTTGACACGATTGAAGAAGTGCCGACACATGCCATCACGATGGGGCTCGATACGATCATGAACGCGCGAGAAATTGTACTCGTCGCAACAGGTGCTCGTAAAGCGGAAGCCGTGCACCACATGATTGAGAGCGTACCGACGATCGAGTGGCCGGCTTCCATCTTACAGGCGCATCCAAGCGTCACCATCGTTCTCGACGCCGAAGCGGCTTCAGGATGCAGTGACGTGTTACAGGCACGTGGCAGCGAAGCGGCCGACCGATTCTTTTCCATCCGAGCTTAACGACCTGGAGACAAGTGTCTCCAGGTTTTTTTATGGCCAACTGTGGGAAATTGTATGGAAATGGATTTGTAATCAAAACGTTTTCGACAAAAGTCGAGGATTCCTCTATAATAGGTGAAGCTCATATCAATCGACCGTGAAGGAGAAACTCATGAATTCAAGAACCCAGGCTCGTAGACGTCGCAAAGGCCCGTCTGCGTTTTATAAGCTGTTCAGCGCCCTCGTATTGATCGCCGTCATCGTTGGCTCGAGCATGTATGGGACAACGTTTTATAAAGCACATAACATGTTGTCCGGTACGCAAGTGACACTTGAGGATGATCCGACCCTCGAACCGACGCGATTCGATAAAGAGGATACCGAGAGCTTCCTCGTGCTCGGAACGGACTTATCCCCGAAAATGAAAGCTAAAGGAGCATATGGCCGCTCTGACGTCATGATTGTCGTCATTTTGAATAAGAAAAATAAGCAGACGACGATGCTCAGCATCCCGCGTGACTCGTACGTCAATATCGACTACACGGGCTTCAACATCCCGTATGGGAAGACTGGACTCGATCAAGATAAGATCACGCACGCACATTATTTCGGATCGATGGACGAGTCGAACCCGAACAATGGGATGCGAGTAGCGACGAATACAGTAGAGGATTTGGTAGGTATCGATATCGATCACGTCGTCTCGCTCAATTTTCAAGGATTTATTGACTTCATTGACGCGGTAGGAGGCGTTTCTGTAGACGTCGCGTTTCCTTTTGAAACAATCAAACATACTACGTCCAAAGAAGTGATTCGTGTCGAAGAGGGCCGTCAACGGCTATCAGGTGAAGAGGCACTCGCTTACGTCCGGAACCGCTATGACGACCCACGCGGTGACATCGGACGCGGACAGCGCCAGATGGAAGTCATTAACGCCGTCCTTGACCAAGCGCTCGGCACGTCGCTCATCAACAACTATGACAAGGTGTTGAAGGCGGTCGGTGACAACATGCAGACGACGCTCGGTCCAAACGACTATATGCGCCTGATCGAAGACGTCGGTGCCCTCAACAACACGGTCCAGTATCAGTTGACCGGTGAAGGGGCCCGCGGCAACGACGGCCATTTCTATTACTTCTTGAACGAGCCGTTACTCGAAGAAGTCCGCTATCGTGTCCAACAGGCCGATGCGGGCAATGAAGTGGAGCCGATGACCGATACAGAGATCGAAACGTATATGTATGATCCTGCCGGCATCACGTACGAAGCACAATAAAAAATGGTTTGCCGTCCGCGGCAAACCATTTTTTTACGTCCGATCCATGGAGACGGTGAACGAGTAGGCGTCACCACGGAACAAGGAACGGCTATATTCGAACATGTCTCCGTTTTCGAGATACGTTCGTTGATCAATCAAAAGGACAGGGGCGTTCGGAGAAATCGTCAACAGCTTCGCTTCTTCCGGCCCCGCACTCCGTGCCTCGAGCGTTTGGGTCGCGTTCTTTAATCGAAGGCCGGACTGCTCGGCAAACTCATAGATTGAACCGACGGCAACCGTCTCGGTCAGTTCTGGCAACAAGGCGACCGGGATATACGCGGTCTCGAGGGCGAGCACGTTCTCATCGGCGAGACGCAACCGTCGCATCTCATAGACGGGGGTATCAAGAGACACGCTCAACTTTTGAGCGACTTTCGCTGGGGCTGGAATCGTCTGGAACGATAACAGGCGGCTGAACGGTCGCATGCCCCGATGCTTGATTTCTTCTGAGAAACTCGTCAATCCAGACAGTGCCATCGTGATTTTCTTGTTGGCGACGAACGTTCCCCGGCCTTTTTGCCGGCTTAAATAACCGGCGTTGACCAAGTTCGTGATCGCTTGTCGGACCGTCATCCGACTGACGTTATAGCGCTCGGAAAACTCCCGTTCGGATGGAATCGATTCTCCGGGTTGAAGCTCGCCGGCATCTATTTGTTGCTTTAAATAGGCTTCGATTTGATAATAAATAGGTAGCGGTGATTGTTTATCAATCTGTAACATGCATATCGCTCCTGACTTCGAAAGTAAGTGTTTCTTATTATAGACCAAATTAGACTAGTTGTCTGAACATATCCTACAGAAAAGGCGGCGACAGCAATGAATTCATGGCAATTTGAAACGACGGTGACCGAGACCCGCACCGATGCGCGCGGGACATGGATCGCGCTTGAATCCACATTATTTTATGCAGAAGGCGGGGGACAACCACCGGATGCCGGCACACTCAACGGAGAGCCCGTGCTCGATGTGCAACGGGTCGATGAGATCGTCTGGCACTTGATCGAACGTGCGCTTGAACCTGGAACGCTTGTGACCGGCATCGTCAACGACGCTGTCCGACGCGACCATTCGATTCAACATACGGCCCAGCACGTGTTGACGGCTTTGCTAGAGGATGAGTACGGTATTCAGACGCTCAGTTTTGGGATTGGGCCTGAGGAATCGTCGCTTGAGATCGAGACGGACGTGTTCGATTGGGATCAAATCGAGTCGCTAGAACGGGACGTGCAACGTATCGTTTTTGAAAATCGCCCCGTCTCCACATATGAACTGTCGTCCGAAGAAGTCGAACAAGACCGTTTACGAAAAGCGACCGACCGCACCGGAACCGTTCGCATCGTCGCCATCGACGGCCTCGATTACAACGCCTGTGGCGGGACCCATGTAGATTCAACGGGTCAACTCGGAATCGTCCATGTGACCTCGATGAAGAAAGTCCGCGGTAACGTCCGTTTGACGTACGTCGCCGGTCTTCGGGCCTTGGCCGCGGTCCATTCGTCCCGGACCGCACTACGCACGATTCACCAAACGTTGTCGACGACGAACGAGACGGTCGCCGCCCGTGTCATCGAAGAACGGAATCTTCGTCTCGAGCGGGACAAAGAAGTGAAGGCGCTCGAGGCCCGCGTCGCGAAAGCGAAAGTCGCTGCCTTCTTGCAAGAAGACAATTATGTCATCACCCACATCGGCAAGACGGAAGCAGAGACGCTCACGACGACGATCGTCGAACGGATCGCCGCGACCGGACGGATTGCCGTCGGAGCCAATCATACGGGTCAAAAGCTGTGGCTCATGCATGACGGGACACACGACATCGCCATCGGTAAGTTTTTGAAACGGACGCTCGACGACCTCGGCATCGGTCGAGGGGGCGGCAGTCACAAACAAGCGCAAGCCCGCTTCGAGTCTGTCCTCGAGTTAGAACGAGCGACAGCGGAGATTGTGAAGCGGCTACAGGAAGGAATGGTATCATGTTGAAGATTGAACACGGGAACGACTCGAAACTGATTGAACTGGCCCGGTCTGTGCGGCAAACGGTGTTTATTTGTGAACAAGGGATCGCGCCGGAACTTGAGTATGACGAACTCGACCCGAACTGTATCCATTTTGTCGGAATGGTGGGCGCTGAGCCTGTCACGACGGCACGTCTGCGCCCAATCGGTGACGGGGTCGGGAAAGTCGAACGGGTCGCCACACTTGCCACGAAGCGCGGCAACGGGTATGCCAAGGAGATCATGCTTTCGATTGAATCTGTCGCGCGGGCGAGGGAGTTACACGAGCTCAAACTAGGGGCGCAACTGACGGCACTTCCGTTCTATGAACGACTCGGGTACGAGGCGTACGGCGATGAATTTTTAGATGCTGACATTCCACATCGGATGATGCACAAGGCGTGGTGACCATTGTTTGAAATTTTCCTTTTTTCTAAAAAAAGGTTGGCAAGCCGGGAAGCATTTGTTATAACTAAAACTAACAACTGACAGATAGAGGTTGCGAATGACATGAGTAAGCTTGATCGACACGGACGCATTCCGGATCGAGCCGAAAGGGGAAATTCGCCGAAGTCGACGTTCGCATGCGTACGAACGAAGGCTGGGGTAGTCGTGAATAACGCCTACACTGCCATGGATGAAATGCCATGGAGCGCTATCTACGGAACGATTCTTTAATCGTTTTTCAACTGCGCGTACAAGCGGCAGACCGTAGGGAGAGTGCTTCCTACCGGTCTGCCGCTTTTTCTGTTGGTGGACATCATGAAAGTGGGGAACCTGATGACAACCGTATTGAAATTCGGAGGCAGCTCCGTTGCCACGATTGAACAAATCCAGGCCATTGCTGAATATTTACAGACTCGGGCCGCCGCCGGTGAAAAGCTCGTCGTCGTCGTTTCCGCGATGGGGAAAACGACTGACTCACTCTTGTCACTCGCCAAACAAATCACGGAACGTCCGATGATTCGTGAACTTGACCGCTTGCTCGCGGTCGGTGAGGAGCAGACGATCAGCCTGCTCAGCATCGCTTTGAACTCTCGGGGCGTGGCCGCCATCTCGCTCACCGGACAACAAGCCGGCATCGACACGATGGGCATTCACACGAAAAGTAAAATCAAAGCGATTCGAAAAGAAGTGTTAGAAGAAAAACTTCGGACGTATGACGTCGTCATCGTCGCCGGTTTCCAAGGTGTCAACGAGTTCGGTGATGTGACGACGCTCGGACGGGGTGGGTCGGATACGACGGCCGTCGCCTTGGCCGCCGTGCTAAGCAAACGTTGTGAAATCTATACAGACGTCGCCGGGGTCTACACGGCTGATCCACGTATCCACAAAACGGCACGCCGACTAGACACGGTCTCATATGACGAGATGATGGAGATGAGCGCGCTCGGGTCGAAAGTGATGGAGATGAGGAGTGTAGAGCTCGCGAAAAAATTTGATGTGAACATTTTTGTAGGGAAGACGCTTGCAAGCGAAGGAGGAACATGGATCATGGATATGACACAGGCGATGGAACAAAAAGCGGTGACGAGCGTGAGCGTCGTGAAAAACGTGCTCAGTGTCTCAATCAAACACATTCCACATTCGGTGGCAGGAGTTGCCGACATTTTCGAGAAGTTGTCACAGCGTCATGTCAATATCGATATGATCAGTCAGACGGCGTTCGATGGAGAAGTGTTCTTATCGTTCACGTGTCCGCTCGATGAAGAGGCGTTCCTCGAAGAAGCGCTCGCGGAATTGACCGAGACGTTCCCGCAAATCAAAATCGACCGTCATACCGAACATGCGAAAATCTCGGTCGTCGGCATCGGGATGCGTGACGCGACCGGAGTCGCGTCCGAATTGTTCGCCACGTTCCGTGAAAGCGGGATCCCATTCTATCAAGTCACGACATCCGAGATCAGCATCTCGTACACGATTAACGATCAAGACGTTGAAACGGCGGTCGCAGCTATCGCCGAACGTTTCCATTTATAAGGGGGAGTCACCATGTATAACGTAGCCGTCGTCGGCGCGACCGGAGCCGTCGGTCAAAAAATGATTGAAGTCTTGACCGAATACGAGTTTCCAATCAACGAATTATTGCTTTACGCTTCAGCCCGTTCAGCCGGAAAGACCGTGAACGTGAACGGAAAAGATGTCGTCATCCGGGAACTGTCGGACGCGATTTACGCCGACCCGATTGATATCGCGCTCTTCTCAGCCGGGGGGAGCCTCAGTGAACAATATGCGCCTCGTTTGAGTGAACAAGGGGTCATCGTCATCGATAACTCGAGCGCGTTCCGGATGCAAGCGGACATCCCGCTCATCGTCCCGGAAGTGAACCGAGTCGAACTGAGCCCGGACAAGACACTCATCGCCAATCCGAACTGCTCGACGATTCAATCGGTCGTCGCACTCGCACCGCTTGCGGAAGTATACGGGTTGACGCGCGTCGCTTACACATCGTATCAAGCCGTCTCCGGGTCGGGTCAAAAAGGGATTGAAGACTTGGAACGCGGAGCGCGCGGCGAGGAACCGAAAAACTATCCGTATCCGATTTACGATAACGTCTTGCCGCACATCGATGTGTTCTTAGAGAACGGTTATACGAAAGAAGAACAGAAGATGATCGAGGAAACACGTAAAATTTTGAACGCGCCGAACCTCGGGGTGACGGCGACATGCGTCCGTGTCCCGGTCCGTAACAGCCACGCCGTCTCCATCACGGTCACGCTCGACCGCGAGGCGACGCTAGCCGAAGTGAAAGCCGTGCTCGCGGACGCGCCAGGTGTCGTCCTCATGGACAACCCGGGCGAACTCGTCTATCCGACACCGCTCGATGCGAACGGGACAGACGACGTGTACGTCGGTCGTGTTCGTGTCGACGAGTCACAGCCGAACACGTTCCATCTCTGGTGTGTCGCTGATAACGTTCGAAAAGGCGCGGCAGCGAACGCCGTCCAAATCGCCCAATGCATGATTGGGCAGACTGCTACAAAATAAGGGGGAGATTATATGTTCACAGGAGTCGCAACCGCACTCGCTACACCGTTTCAAGCAGGCGGTCAGCTAAATCTCACAGCGTGGGAAGCGTTGATTGAAGATCAAATTAAAGAAGGTGTCAGCGGTCTCGTGATCGGGGGAACGACCGGTGAAGGCATGACCATCACGGACGACGAGTTCGAGACGCTTCTCGTCAAAGCGATTGAAGTCGCTGCCGGTCGCACCGTTATCATCGCCGGAACCGGGTCGAACAACACGGCGCTCAGCATTCAAAAGACGAAACGGGCCGCCGAACTCGGAGCCGAGATGGCGATGGTCGTCACGCCTTATTACAACAAGTCGACGCAAGCAGGTCTGATTGCCCACTTCACAGCGATTGCCGACGCGTCACCGATTCCGCTCATGCTCTACAACGTACCGTCACGCACGGGTGTCGCCCTAGATCCGGCAACGGTTGGGGAACTCGCCGACCACCCACGCATCGCTGCGCTCAAGGAAGCGAGCGGGGATATCTCGGTGATGGCTCAAATAATGGCGCACGTGCCGGAAGGCTTCCCAGTCTATTGCGGGAACGATGATCAAATCCTTCCTTATATGGCTTGGGGCGCGCAAGGTGTCGTCTCGGTCCTCTCGAACGTCTATCCAGGCGCGACGGTCGCTTTAGCCGAAGCGCTCCTCGCCGGAGATTTAGAGACGGCCCGCACATGGCAGCTCCGACTGCTCCCGGTCATCGACGAATTGTTCGCGGAAGTGAACCCGATTCCAGTCAAAGCGGCATTAAATGCACGCGGCTTCGAGTTCGGTGCACCACGTCTCCCGCTCGTCCCGATGAGCGCGACGGCCGAGGCCCGCTTGTTGTCGGCAATGGAGCAGTTCAATGAGGTGAGACAGTGAACTTACTCATTCATGGCTACGGAGCGATGGGACAGATCGTCGAAGAAGTCGCTCGGACACAAAACTTGAACGTTGCGGCCATCGTCTCACCGGCCGGAGGGGAGCATCCCGTCTCGTTGCAAGACGTCGAGGCCGACGTCGATGTCGTCATCGACTTCTCGAACCCGGCACTGTTAGATGATGTGCTCGCTTTCGGGAAAGCCAAGCAAATCCCGCTCGTCATCGCGACGACGGGTTTCTCGGAAGCGGAACTCGCCAAAATTGAAGCGGCGTCTCAGGAGATCCCGATTTTCCAGTCTTATAATACGTCTTATGGGATCGCGCTCCTGAAACAGTTGCTCGACCAACTCGTCCCGCTCACGCTCGGTTATGACATCGAAGTGATTGAGGCGCACCACCGCAAGAAAGTCGACGCACCGAGCGGCACGGCGGAATTACTCGCCCGTGCCATCGAAGCCAAACGCGATGTGACACCGGTATATGACCGGACACCGCGTCGCGAAGCGCGTGCAGCCGATGAACTCGGCATGCACTCGGTACGCGGGGGGACGATTTTCGGTGAACATACCGTCCTCTTTGCCGGAGACGACGAAATGCTTGAATTGAAACATACGGCCCTGTCCAAACGCGTCTTCGCGAACGGGGCACTCGCCGCGGCGGCAACGATTCTCGACCGCCCGGCCGGATTATACAATTTAACGAACCTATACGAGGAGGCCACTCATGTTACTCACAAACGCTTATGAAATCGCGCAATACATTAAAGATGCCAAGAAAGAAACGCCTGTCAAACTATACGTCAACGGTCAGTTGGCCGGTCTAGACATCGAAGGGGCGAAAGCATTCGGGACCGACGAATCGAAATTATTCCTCACGACGGCCGAACGCGCAGCCGCTTTCGTTGAAGCGAACGCAGCGGTCATCACAGATACGCATCTCGAATACGACCGCCGGAACAGCGCCGTGCCGATGCTCGACACGACGAAATTGAACGCGCGCATCGAACCAGGTTCGTTCATCCGGGACCACGTTCAAATCGGCAATAACGTCGTCGTCATGATGGGTGCCGTCATCAATATCGGTGCCGTCATCGGTGACGGATCGATGGTCGACATGAACGCGGTCATCGGTGCCCGCGGAACGCTCGGGAAGAACGTCCATCTTGGAGCCGGCGCGGTTGTCGCCGGTGTCCTTGAGCCACCTTCAAAAGACCCGGTCATCATCGAAGACGGCGTCATGGTCGGTGCGAACGCCGTCATCTTGGAAGGCGTCCGTGTCGGTGAAAACGCAGTCGTCGCAGCAGGGAGTGTCGTCACGCAAGACGTCCCAGCAGGAAGCGTCGTCGCCGGAACACCAGCCCGTGTCATTAAGCAAAAAGATGAAAAAACCGCAGAAAAAACACAACTCGTTGATGACTTACGCTCCCTGTAACGTATAATAGACAGAAAATATAAACAATGAATGGGAGAGTTGAACAATGGAACAGTATGGACAATGGATGTGGCAAGACGGGGCTTGGATCGAGCCGAGTGACGCGAACACGAGTATCATGACACACGCGATTCACTACGGTAGCGGGTTCTTCGAAGGGATTCGGGCATACCATACAGAGGAAGGCCCGGCCATCTTCCGACTCCGTGAACACTTGGAGCGACTCGTTCGTTCGTGTGCATACTATCACGTCGACTTGCCGTACACGGTCGATGAGCTCGAACAAGCGACAATCGAATTGATTGAACGCAACGGCTTCGAGGCTTGTTACATCCGCCCATTCGTTTTCCTCGGCACACCTTGGCAGGCACTCATGCCGACGCAGGAAACGAAAGTACACGTCGCGATCTCTTGTTGGCCGCTCGGCGAATATTTCAGCAAGACGGTCGGGATCCGCGCGAAAGTCGCCTCGTATCGTCGCGTGTCTTCGACGATGATGCCGATGCAAGCGAAAGCGGCGGCGAACTATATGAACTCGCAACTCCTTAAAGGAGAAGCGGTGCGCGATGGATATGATGAAGCGATCGCCCTCGACATGAACGGAAACGTCAGCGAGGCGAGCGTCGCCAACATCTTCCTCGTCAAAGGAAACAAAATCTTCACACCGTCACTCGATTGCTCGGTGCTCGACGGCATCACGCGTCAAACGGTGATCGAACTCGCCCGTGAGGAAGGGTTCGAGGTCATTGAACGCCACATCGGACGTGACGAACTATATGTCGCAGATGAAATCTTCTTAACTGGGACGGCGGCTGAAGTGACGAGCGTCATCGAAATCGACAACATCTCAATCGGCGGCGGCGTCCAGACGGTCGCGACGAACATGCTCGCGCGTTACCGTGAGGCTGTGACGGGTCAAATTCCGACACACCGCGATTGGATCACGTTCGTCAAAGCTGGAGTCAAAGAATAAAGGAGTTTTTTTGTATGGGAGTCACAATTGACTTGAATGCGATTCGCGAAAACAAACGTCGGATTGAAGCGCTTGGCCGACCGGTGTTCGCCGTCGTGAAAAACAACGCCTATAACTTAGGGATGGAGCCAGTTGTGACGACACTGTATGAAGAAGGGGTGCGTCACTTCATGGTGACGACGCTGGACGAGGCGAGCGAGGTCAGGGCATCAGCTCCGGAAGCGCGCGTTCTCGTCATGAACCCGGTCTACGACTGGGCAACCGTCCATCGTGACCATCTTGACGTCGCCATCGGTTCCTATGACTGGCTCGTCTCGCAACGGGATCAGTTGGACGGTGTCCGCCTTCATTTAAAGCTTGACGTCGGGATGAACCGATTCGGTGCCAAGACGTTCAAAGAAGCGCTAGCCATCGTCGCGTTTTGCCAAGACGAGGGGCTCGACCTCGTCGGGTTATGTACTCATTTCCCGCTCGCTGACGCCGACAACGCAGAAATCGAACACAGTGTGCACGTGGAACGGTTCGCCGACTGGTCGAATCGTCTCATCGAACGGCATTCGTTCGACATCGTGCATGCGGCCAATAGCGCCGCGACACTACAAGCGGATCCGCGCCTCGGGCATTGTACCCATGTGCGCGTGGGAATCTTCCTTTATGGCTACTCTTCGGTCGAACCGGTCGATTGGCTCATCCCGGCGTTTCACTGGGATGCGGAAGTCGTCGCCGTCCATGACATCGAGGCCGGTGCCCACGTCGGTTACGGTACGGGCTACACGGCCGAGACGAATGAACGCATCGCTGTGCTCTCGGTCGGTTATGGCGACGGACTTATGCGAGCCCGGCGCTTCTTACCGGCCCACATCGAAGGACGGGCCTATCCGTTCATCAGCAACATCTTCATGAGCCACAGTTTTTTACGCGTCGATGACACGATTCAAGTCGGAGACCGTGTGGAGCTGTACGGCCATCTCACGAAAATCGATGACGTGACCCGCACCGGGCACGCCAACAATTCAGAACAATTATGCGCACGCTCATGGCGTGTCCCGTATCGCTTTGAAGGAGGCAATGTATGTACACCACCAACCAATCAGTTTGTATGATCGAAGGCGTGTCCGTCCGTGAACTTCAAGCGACGTACGGGACACCGCTCTATATCATGAGCGAGCCTGAACTCGAGCGTCGCCTCGGCCTCGTCCGGAACGCGTTCCTCGACAAGTATCCGAACACATATGCGCTCTACGCATCAAAAGCGATGTCGATCGCGGCCGTGTACGATAAAATGATGGCAGCGGGCTTAAGCATCGACGTCGTCTCACGCGGTGAGATGTTCGTCGCGCTCCACGCAGGTGTCCCGGCTGACCGGATTCACGTCCACGGGTCGAACAAGACGGTGCAGGACATCACGTTCGCACTCGAGAACGGCATCACCCATTTCACGATTGACAATATGCGCGAAATCGGACTGTTGTCGGGCCTCGCTGTCGAACACGATGTCGACGTCGACGTCCTGCTCCGCATCGTCCCACAAGTCGTCGGAGGCGCCCATGAGGCGATTCAGACGGGTGGGGTCGACACGAAGTTCGGCTTCCCGACCCACGACGACACGTATCTCGAAGCGATTAAGGCGACGCTGCAGGCGGAACGTCTGCATTTGCAAGGCATCCACTGTCACGTCGGCTCGCAGATTCAAGAACCGACGTTGTTCATCAATACCGTCAAGACGATGGTCAACTTCATCGAGACGATCCGTCAAGAGACAGGATACACGGCCGACGTCTTGAATATCGGTGGCGGCTTCGGTGTCGCCTATCTCGAGTCGGACGACCCGCTCGACTTCGCCGACACGATGACACAAGTGATGGACACGCTCGTCGCGGAAGTGGAACGCTTCGGCTTGCCGCTCCCGAAAATTGGGATCGAACCAGGCCGTTGGCTCGTCGCCAACGCCGGCGCGACGCTCTATGAAGTCGGGACGGTGAAAGAAGTGAGCGGTATCCGCACGTATGTCTCGGTCGACGGGGGCATGACGGATAACATTCGTCCCGCCCTCTATGATGCCGAGTATGATGTCATCGCGGCGACACGGATGGATGAGCCGAAGACGATTGAAGCAAAAATCGTCGGGGCGTGCTGTGAGTCGGGAGATATCATCTCGAACCGTTCGCTCATTCCGCCGGTCGAAGCGGGCGATCTCCTCCTCGTCAAAGCGACAGGGGCGTATAACTTCTCGATGGCGAGCAATTATAACCAGATGCTCCGCCCGGCCGTCGTCTTCGTGAAAGATGGGACACATCGTCTCGTCGTCCGGAGACAGACGCTCGAAGATTTGGTCGCCTGTGAGGTCGTTGGGCAATCGACATGATAGAACGAACGCATTCCTGACTCAGGGATGCGTTCTTTTTGTTGAAGTCATTCTCCTTCAAATGAGAAATGTTTTCAATTATGATGGAATAGATAACAGAGGGGGAAGTGACTTCAATGGAAAAGACAGCAGGACAACAGTTGATTGAATCGCGGCGGACGATTCGCATGTTCACGGAAGAACCAATTGCGACGAAAGTACTCTATGAGTTGTTGGCGTCAGCTCACCAAGCGCCATTTCATAACAAAGTCGAACCGTGGAATCTTTATTTGTTCAACGGGGATGGAAAAGACGTCTTGCTTCAGGCGCTCGAACCGGCGTTTCAAGATGGACCAGAGGCGAAGCGCGAGAAAATTGCGGGACGCATCCGGAACGCGGCAGCTTGCGTCTACGTGACGACGAAGCATTTCGAGACGGACAAAGGGAAGAAAGATGCGCTGCTCGCGACGGCGACGATGATTCAAAACTTTCATTTATTATGTAGTGAGCAACAGATCGGCCTCGTCTGGCGGACGGGCGGTATTTTTGAGGATGTCAGGCTTCAAGAGATGATTGGGGCTGAGGGTGAGACGTTTGTCGGACTGCTCCAGCTCGGTCGTTACGAAGACGTACCGCCTACGAAGCAACGTCAATCGATTGACGCTTGCTTGACGATTTTTGAGTGAACGAAAAGGTCCGAGCGTAGGTGACTACGATCGGACCAGTATTTATAAGTCAATGCGACTGAGCCGTTCATGTGAGCGCTCAGTTTATTTTTTTAACTTGGTTGCGAGCCAGTCTTGAATGACATTCGTTGGAATCATTGTGTTCACGTTCCCTTAACTTTAGTTTCTTCCTCTTTAGTATTATCCGATTGCAATCGTTCCCAAACCTCTCGATGTGTTCCTTGCAGCGTATCGTCAAACGAATCCTCGATATGCAGGCAATAGCTTGGGTTAACGGACGAGGCGTACAAGTCTAACATGAGTTCGGCATGGTTTGGATACATTACAATTGGCCCCTTTCGACACGTCGGCTTGACTACATCCTCAGTATACAAAGGAAACATGAAGAAAAATCGGGATAAGCGTTAACAATTTATGAATCTTGTAAACGCTTTCACAATCTTTGTGTCGATGTGAGTGGCTCGCATGTCGTCAAGTACTGCTCAGCCCGTTTCGCGTATTTGTTGACGGTCCGTTCCATGATGAAGCGATCCTCGTCATTGAGCGGACGGACGACTTTGGCGGGCACGCCCATGACCATGACGCCTTCCGGGATTTGCATGTTCGGTGTGACGAGAGCACCAGCGGCGATGAACGAGCCCTTCCCGATTTTGGCTCCGTCGAGGACGGTCGCATGCATGCCGATGAGACAACCTTCTTCAATCTCACAGCCGTGAATCATCGCCATATGTCCGATGGAGACGCGGTCATGAATGACTGTCGGGGAACCTTCATATTGGTGGACCATCGATCCGTCTTGAATATTCACGTACGAACCAATTTGAATCGGTCCTTCATCGCCTCGAATGACCGTGTTGAACCAGACGCCGGAATGGGCGCCGATGGTGACATCGCCGATGACGTGCGCCCCTGGTGCGATGAACACCGTCTTATCAACATGTGGAATCAATTCTCCTAATTTGTATTGCATATGTGTAACCCCTTTCAAACGGATATGCTTTCATTGTCGCATAAGTTGAAAAAGAAATTGCACCGGAAAGATTATTCTTGTTAAGATAGTAAAAATACGTAGAAAAAAGGAGACACACAGATGGAGAAACAACATTTGATCGACGTCGCGGCGAAAAAAAAGAAAGCAGCGGTCGTCTTTAAAGATGTGGCGGTCATCGACGTCTACAGCCGTGAGACGATTCGCACCGATGTCGTCGTCGACGCCGGCTATATTGTGGCCATTGGGGACGGCTACGAAGGGGAGACCGAATACCATGACCCGTCTTGGACGCTCGCACCGTCATTCATCGATGCGCATGTCCACATCGAGTCGTCGATGGTACCTCCTCACGAGTTCGCCAAAGCGGTGCTTCCGCTCGGGGTGACGACGGTCATCGCCGATCCGCACGAGATTGCGAACGTGAACGGGGCACTCGGCATCGAGTATATGCTCGCCGACGCTAAAGGGTTGCCGCTCGACGTGCGGATGATGCTCCCGAGCTGTGTGCCGGCGACGCCGTTCGAGCACGCCGGGGCGAAGCTATACGCCGAGGACTTGGCCCCGTTTTTAGGGGACCCGGGCGTCCACGGTCTCGGCGAGGTGATGGACTATCCGTCTGTCGAGTCCGGAAGTGAGGATATGCTTCAAAAAATCGCACAAACCGAACACGTCGGGAAAGTCGTCGACGGCCATGCTTCGGGCCTCGGTCCGGACCAGCTGAACGTATACCGGACGGCAGGAATCATGACCGATCACGAATGCACGACGGCCGAAGAAGCGCTCGAACGGGTCCGGCGCGGCTTTTATGTTCAAATTCGAGAAGGGTCGGTCGCGCGGAACGTGGAGAAAGTCAGCCAGGCCATCACGGAAAGCAACGCTCACCGTTTCCTGTTCTGTACGGACGATAAACACTTGGACGACCTCGTCGCCGAAGGCGGGATCGACTACAACATTCGCATGGCGATCAAACAAGGTGTCAAACCAGAAACGGCCTATGCCATCGCTAGTCTGCACGCGGCCGAGGCATACGGACTCAAAGATGTGGGTGCCGTCGCTCCGGGCAAACGAGCAAACTTTGTGATCTTGTCAGACGTCCAATCGGTAAAAATCGAAACCGTCTACGTGAACGGGGAAGTCGTCGCCAAAGAAGGCAAGGCGACGTTCGAAGCCGACGGGATTGAAGTGCCGAAACCGATGAAAGGTGAGCTCGAACTACCCGATTTGACGGCGGACTCGTTCCGTCTAGCCGTGAAAGAAGAAGCGGTCGATGTGATTCAAGTATTGCCGAACAGTCTCTTGACGAAGCGACAGCGTCTTGTCTTCACACCTGACGCGTCCGGAGCCGACCTCGCCCAAGACATTGCCACGCTCGCCGTCATCGAACGCCATCACGGGACGGGTCACATGGCCCTGGCCCCGGTGACAGGGTTCGGCTTGAAGCGGGGTGCGCTCGCGGCGACGGTCGCCCATGATAGCCACAACCTCGTCATCGCCGGGGTGAGCCCGGACGACATGTTGCTCGCTGCCGAAACACTTGAAAAAGTGGGCGGTGGTGTCGTCGCGGTGTCAGAAGGGAAGGTGCTGGCGGTCTTGCCGCTCGAAATTGGAGGACTCATGACGAAACGTCCGTATGCGGAAGTGGCGGACGTGCTCGAACAGTTGAACGATGCGCTCGACGTCGTCGGCGCCCATCGTCATTTCAATCCCTATTTGACGATGTCATTCCTCGCGCTCCCGGTCATCCCGGATTTGAAGTTGACCGATATGGGACTATTCGATGTGACGACGTTCTCATTTATCGAGTCGTAAGTCAGTCTAACGTATGATTTTTGTTAAGAACGACCCGAAACGATTGAACGCTCTTGGTTAAGTTGGTATAGTTACGACAAGTTTCATCGGTACAAATGGAAAGGGGGGATATAACAGATGGAACAAGTTGCTTACAACAGGTCGTATGATGAACATGAGGATTTGATCAATTCTGTGTATCGTGCCTTCCAGGATCGATGTGAAGAATTGCCTGACGAGACGCGGACGAAACGGCGGTTGCGTCAACTCGTCTTACTGACGATTAAAGACCATACATCGTCACACGCCGAACGATTCGTCTTGTATCATTTCTTTAGTGATTTCTTTAAAGCGGTCGAGTCTGACGATCAAGCCGCACTCGCTGTGTTAAAACAAATCATCCGAGATGAAAAAAATTATTGATTAGTCACTATGACCTATGATAATTTAGACGTAACTTTAAATGAATATTCGTGCTATCGATGAGGTAGAGGTGCGATGCTGATGAGTAAGTAGTCCGAGGATGACAACGGTGAAGACTACAGAAAGGCAAGATCGCCGAAGTGTAAAGTCATGTCTCTGACTTTGTGCTGGGCTGACGGGAAATACCCGTCAGACTGCCATACATATTTATGTATGGAGCGCTCCAAGTCGGCTAAGAAAGACGGAACATCCAGCGAGGGTGTCGGCTTTGTTGCCGATGCCCTCGCTTTGCGTTTTTTTAAGCATAGGGGGCCTAATCTCAAACAGAAGAGGAGGAAATCAGCATGGTAGATTATTCAACTTCGGTACTATCACTCGTACCAGCTTTACTCGCCATTATTATGGCCATCACAACACGGAAAGTCATTCCGTCACTCGGTGTCGGGATTATCGCAGGGGTGCTACTGCTTCACAATTTCAACCCGCTCGAATCGATTCAGTATTTATGGTCAAACATCATCGCGCTATTTTGGGCGGATGGGGCCATCAATGAATGGAACGTGCTGTTGATCGCGTTCTTGCTCTTGCTTGGCATCTTGTCATCCATCATTCAAACGTCGGGCGGAGCCCGTGCGTTCGGAGAATGGGCCGCTTCTAACGTCAAAACGGCTCGTGGCGCTCGGCTCGTCTCGTTCGGTCTTGGGATTTTGATTTTCATCGATGACTATTTCAACAGTCTTGCCGTCGGGAATATTAGCCGACCGCTGACGGACCGGAAAAAAGTATCACGCGCAAAACTCGCTTATACGATCGATTCCACGGCAGCACCGGTCTGTGTCATCAGCCCGCTCTCGAGTTGGGGAGCGTACATCATCGCCATCATCGCAGGAATTCTTGCGAAGTACTCAATCGACAGCTACTCGTCATTCTCAGCGTTCATCCAAATCATCCCGATGAACTTCTATGCCATCTTCGCACTTATGTTGACGGCGTATGTCGCTTACACGGGACTCGCGATCGGACCGATGCGTACACATGAGCTACGTGCCCTTCAAGGAGAGCTCTACGATTCATCGAAAGGCGCACCGATGGGGATGAGTGAAGATATTAAAGAACACGATGGCGGGAAAGTCCGCGACTTGATTGTCCCAATCATCGTGTTGATCATTGCCACTGTTTCAGCCATGTTGTACACAGGCGGACAAGCGCTTGCTGCCGATGGTCAAAGCTTCTCGCTTCTCGGTGCGTTCGAGTCGACAGATGTGACACGGTCACTCGTGACCGGTGCCGTCATCAGCTTGCTCGTTGCGCTCTTGCTCTTGATTGGTCGTAAAATTCCAGCTAAAGACTACGGTCATGCGACGTGGGCCGGTATCCGTGCCATGTGGCCCGCCGTACTCATCTTGCTCTTTGCCTGGACGATCATTGCCGTCATCGGAGATATGAAAACGGGTGATTACTTGGCAAGTTTTGTCACAGATTCGATTGCAGCGTCTTACTTGCCGCTCATCTTGTTCGCGATCGCTGGTCTGATGGCGTTCTCGACAGGGACGAGCTGGGGGACGTTCGGTCTCATGCTTCCAATCGGGGCAGACTTGATTATGGCCGTCGATCCGGAACTGTTGCTCCCGACACTCGCGGCGGTGCTCGCTGGTGCGGTGTTCGGTGACCACTGCTCACCGATTTCGGATACGACGATCCTCAGTTCGACGGGTGCCGGATCGCACCATATCGACCACGTGTTGACACAACTTCCATACGCGTTGATTGCGGCTGGTGTGTCAGCGGTCGGGTATTTGGTCCTCGGGATCACAGGCTCGATGTGGATCGGCTTCTTCGCGGCATTCGCGACGTTTGTCGTGGTCCTTGTCATCGCGCAAATCATTTCTAAACGCGGACGCGTGCCAGCTGATATGCGCGCTGAACGCGAAGCGTAATTCATCTAGATTAAAGGCGTGCCACCGCTCGTGGCACGCCTCTTTTTTGTATTGGCATAGGTGTCGATGCACAAACAAGCCCTGCCACAGGAGTGACAGGGCTTGCTGATTAGTTGACGTCCAACCACTTGAAGCTAGCGTCAGCTCCGAACGGATGGCGGTGCATGTTTTGAATGTTTGAGCGTTCGAGGTACGCTTCACCTTTTTGATAGATCGGTGCGATCGCGAAGTCATCTTCGAGCAAGATGCGTTCTGCTTCTTGCATCGTTTCCCAACGTTTCATTTGATCAGCTTCTTGTTTCGCGCTTTGGATCAATTTATCGTACTCGTCGTTCGAGTAGGCCATCCGGTTGAACGGACCATCCGTTACCCACATGTCGAGGTACGTCATTGGGTCCTGGTAGTCAGGGCCCCAGCCAGCAGCTGAGACGTCGTACTCACCTTTACCTTCAAGGTCAAGGAAGTTTTTGAACGGCTGTTGCTTGATGTTGAGCGTGAGGCCAGGGAGGTTCTTCTCGAGCTCACCTTTGATGTACTCGTTGACTTTCTTGAACGCTTCTTCATCACGGGAGAGGAATTCAAGTTCGATCGTTTCGACGCCAAGCTCGGCAAGACCTTTATCCCATGCCGCTTTCGCTTCGTCGACGTTGTAGCTTTGAAGGTCTGGATACTTCTCGCGGAAGTCGGCTCCGTCTTCTGTGAACGTGAAGTCTTTCGCGACGATATAGTTGGCCGGCTGTGAGCCGTCTGTCAAGATGACGTCTGTGACACCTTGCTTATCGAAGCCTTTCGCGAGCGCCTCACGAATGTTGACGTTTTGGAGTGCTTCGTTTTTCTGGTTGAAGCGAAGGAAGTTGATGCGTGCGTCGGCACGAGTCTTGAACTCTTCGCTGTCTTGGAATTGTGGTACGAATTCAGACGACAAGAGCGTGTAGTCGACTTCGCCCGATTCGAACAAATTGACACCCGTCGCGACTTCTTTGACGACTTTGACGTTGATTGTCTCCATCTTGACGTTTTCAGCATCCCAATAGTCCGGGTTCTTTTTGTACACCCAACCTTCGTTGTCTTGCCAGCTGTCTAAGACGTAAGGCCCGTTGTAGAGCGTCTTATCGACCGCGCTCGCGAACGACTCGCCTTGCTCTTCGACGAATTCTTGCTTTTGTGGCATGTACGTCGGGAACCCTGTCAACCCGAGGAAGTAAGGGGCTGGTGCTTCCAATTGAACTTCGAGCGTCTTCTCGTCGACCGCTTTCGCGCCAAGCGTATCGAGTTCTTCTTCGCCTGCGAGAATCTTATTGGCGTTTTTCAAATCTTGAAGGATATACGCGTACTCGGCACCTGTCTCAGGATTGAGGGCACGTTTCCATGAGTAGACGAAATCTTCAGCTGTGACCGGTGAACCGTCTGACCAGTTCGCGTCACGCAATTTGAAGGTGTATGTAAGTCCATCTTCTGAAATTTCTACGTCTTCAGCAATTCCCGGTACCGGTTGGTTATTTTCATCCAGACGATACAGTCCCTCGAAGACGTTGTTCGTCACGATGACTGACGTCGAGTCCGTTGTGAGCGTCGGATCGAGCTGTGGTAAATCTGTCGCCGAGACGAGCGTGATTTCCTTTTTCGCATCACTTGATGAAGACCCTTCAGACGAATCTGTTGTTTCTTCTCCACCGCCACATGCTGCTGTCGCAAGCAAAGCGACACCCGATAAAGCTAACCATTTTTTGTTGCGCATTGTGTTACCTCCCGAAAATTCTGATTGTTTCGAATATATTGCAATTAAACTACAAACAAGATGAATGCACAATAAAATTTTTTAAATTATTCGAAAATATAAACATTAGTAAAATACCTATCTAAACGTCATTGGATTCAGTAGAATAAGGAAATCATCGAATGATTATACATTATCTATGTATAGTTATTCGTCAGACGTCAACTTTTTTTGGAGGGTTTGGAATGAAGGGACAATCAGCCGGAATCGGCTTTTTCGGGCTTGCTGCCATGGTCGTCGGAACGATGATCGGCGGAGGCGCATTTAACTTGCCTGGCGCGATGGCGCAAGGTGCCGGGGTCGGTTCGGTATTGATCGGTTGGACGATCACGGGCATCGGCATGGTCATGCTCGCGTTCGTGTTTCAATTTTTAGCGAATACACGTCCTGAGCTTGAAGGCGGGATTTATGCCTATGCAAAGGAAGGGTTCGGCAAGTTCGTCGGTTTCAACAGCGGGTGGGGTTATTGGATGTCCGCGTGGATCGGGACGGTGGCGAACATCACGTTGATCTTTAGCACGCTCAGTTATTTCTTCCCGATCTTTTCGGCAGAGCATCGGGCGTTTCGATTGATTATGAGCGTGATCGTGATTTGGGGGCTGTTCTGGATCATCTCGCGAGGGATGAGAGAAGCGGCACTCCTCAATATCGTCACGACAATCGCGAAGCTCGTCCCAATCTTTTTATTTATCATCCTTATCTTGTTCGCTTTCCGGATCGACACGTTCCAAATCGACTTTTGGGGTCAGTCGGGCTTCAGCTGGTCACAGGTGTTCCCGCAAGTGAAATCGACGATGCTCGTAACGTTATGGGCGTTCGTCGGCATCGAAGGAGCGGTCGTCTTATCATCACGGGCCCGTCATAAACGAGATGTCGGACGAGCGACGGTGATCGGACTGGTTGGGACACTCGTCATTTATATGATGATCTCAATCCTATCGTTCGGGGTGATGAGCCAAGAGCAACTCGCGTCACTGGCGGAACCGTCGATGGCGTATGTGCTTGAGGCGGTCGTCGGTCCCGTCGGTGCGACACTCATCAATATCGGCCTCCTCGTCTCGCTCTCAGGTGCGTTGCTCGGGTGGACGATTCTCGCGACAGAGATTTCTTATGTGGCAAGTCGCGACGGGGTGTTCCCGAAATTGTTCAATCGGCTCAATCGGAATGAGACGCCGGTGAGTGCCTTGTTCATCACGCAAGTCTTCACCCAACTCGTCACTATCATTGCACTCTTCTCCGAACAGACCTATTTGGTGCTCTCGAGCATTGCCGGGATTGCGGCCCTCGTCCCGTACTTGTTTTCCGCCTTGTTCGGTTGGAAAGAGGCACGACGCACAGGGACGCGCTCGATGCTTGTCATGTCGGGCATCGCGACCGTTTACGCGGCATGGCTCCTCTATGCGTCGGGTGTCGAATATATGCTTATCGCGATGATTCTTTACGCGCCGGGCGTGTTCGTCTTCATGCTAGCCGAACGTGAACAGGGCCGTCCGTTCCTGAGCCGTCTGCAATATATGATTGCGGTCGTCATCCTGTTGGCGGCCACGTACGGCGTCTATGGACTATGGACGGCCACGATCAGCCTATAAAAAAAGTCATCGAACGTCGTGAAGACGTCCGATGACTTTTTTATTGCTTTCCGCCCGTTAACAGGCGAACGACTTCGATTGGAGGCATTGGCTTGGCGTACAAGAAGCCTTGGAACGAATCGCAGGCAGTTTGCTTCAAATGATCGAGCATCTCTTGGTCCTCGACGCCTTCGGCGACGACGTGCAGATGTAGGCTCTTGCCGAGATGGACGATGACATCGAGCAAGTGCGACTTCGAGGCGAGCCAATCGTCTAAAAAGACTTTATCGATTTTCAGCTCGTCGACCGGGAACGACTTCAAGTATTGGAGTGAAGAGAATCCAGTTCCAAAGTCGTCAATCGACAGGCGATAGTCGAGCCGCTTGATTTGATTCATCCGGGCGATGATTTCATCCGTCTGTTGCATGACGAGACTTTCCGTGATCTCGAGAATGATGTCAGACGGGTTTAAATTGAGCTGTTGCTTGATATTTCGGAGCGTATTGATGAAGCTGTCGCTCCGGAATTGGTTCGGTGAAATGTTGACAGCCATCGACAACGGATAATCAACGAGTCGTTGCCATGCTTTCAACTGTTTAGCGGCCTCAAGGATGACCCAGTTATTAATGGGGACGATCAGCGCCATCTCCTCGGCGAGCGGGATGAACTCCGACGGCGGGATTTGACCGAGTTCATCGTGATGCCAACGGAGAAGCGCCTCGAACCCGATGAGCCGGTCGGTCTTCAACTCGAACTTTGGTTGATACTCCAAATAAAAGTGTTTTTCCTCGAGCGCTTGATAGAGCGCTTTTTCGATATGGATTTGACGTGAGAACGCGTCGTCCATGTCTTTCGTGACGAACTGAATCGTGCCGACGCCAATCCGTTTCCCTTTGAACAAGGCGCTCTCGGCACGCGTATATAGTTCTTCTAATGAAGATGTGGCCGATGGATAGAAGACACAACCGATGGAAATCGACACCATGATCGAGTGATGATAAATCCGGAACGGTCGTTGCAGTTCATGTTGCAATTGGCGCAACAACTGGAACACTTCCTCTTTCGACTCTTCAAAGAACAGGAGTCCAAACAAACCGCCCGACGGATGGAACATGACGCTCGTCTCGGGCATGAACTGAGTGGCCCGGTCTTTAATTTGGACGAGTAGTTCGTTGCCGACACGAGAGCCGAACGATTCGTTGATGATCTTAAAGCGGTCGATGTCGAACAAGGCGACATGGACCAAACCGTCCCCTTGATCGACAGTTTTCAAGACGTGGGCATATTGGCGAAGCCACCCTTTTTTATTTAATAGACCGGTCAAATCGTTATGATAGGCGAGGTAGTTGACCTCTTGCTCGAGCCGTTTTTTATCCGAAACGTCAAATCCGAAGGCGGTATATTGCACGACTTCGCCTTCTTCGCTCAAGATTGGGACGACCGTCAAATTGAGCCAGCACGTGTTCGCCGTATGACGTTCCGAGCGGATGGGCATCTCGCCGTTCCAAATACGGTCGGTCGTAAGCGCTTGAAGCACGTCCTCGGCGATCGGGTCATTCTCGAATGACGGATGGATGAGCTCGAACCAATTACGACCGATAAATTGGTGGTCGGGGGCCCCAATCAATCCGCATAACAACGGGTTGACCTCGGTGATTTCCCCATACGCGTTCGCAGCCAGATAATAAGTCGACTGCTCAATCATCGCCTGAAAATGATGGAGTAAGTTGAACTGTTCCGTGCTGATGAGCGGACTAAATCCTTTCGGTAAAAAGGCTAAAAAATAGCCGGTGAAATCGTTGATGGAAAAGGATTGTAAATAGGCGGTCGCATAGACGACCGAACCGTTTTTATGTTTGAACGGCGTCATCGCCGTCGTCGAGAACGGATATTGAAGGAGCAGTGGCGACCACGTCTCGAGTGTATGCTCTACGTGCTGGACGACCGGGAGTGGGTGGTGAAGGACCTCGTCCCGTTCCCATCCGAAGAGCGTTTCCGCATGCTCGTTCCAAAGAAGGACGTTGCCGTCGAGGTTGATGTAACAGCATGGGACAGATAAAGCATCGATGAACTCGTCAATCGGCAAATCGCGCAATGAAGCCACAGCATTTCCTCCAATCTACATCAAATGAATCGTACTCTACGTTCAGTGTACCTTATTTTCCCAACCCGAGGAATGGGCAAGTTGGTCGTTGTCAAAAGAAAGACGGTCATCATATACTGAAGAAGTAAGATAGTTTTTTGATAAGGGGGAAATCAAATGTCAAAGACACAAGAAGTGATTGAATTGACAGAGAAGTTCGGGGCGCACAACTATCATCCACTTCCAATCGTCATCTCGGAAGCGAAAGGGATCTGGGTGACGGATCCAGAGGGGAACCGCTACATGGATATGTTGAGTGCCTATTCGGCCGTCAACCAAGGTCATTGTCATCCGAAAATCATCCAAGCGCTAAAAGATCAGGCGGATAAAATCACGCTGACGTCACGTGCGTTTTACAATGATCAACTCGGTCGTTTCTACAAAAAAGTGGCAGCGCTTACAAACAAAGAGATGGTGTTGCCGATGAACACGGGTGCGGAAGCAGTCGAAACGGCTGTCAAAGCATCACGTCGCTGGGCGTATGAAGTGAAACGAATCCCAGGCCAAGCGGAAATCATCGTCTGCTCGGGCAACTTCCACGGCCGGACGATGGCGGCGGTGTCAATGTCGACAGAAGCGGAATATCAACGCGGATTCGGGCCGCTATTGCCAGGGTTTAAAGTCGTGCCGTACGGTGACATCGATGCGTTCGAGGCGGCTATCACTGAAAATACGGCGGCGTTCATTGTCGAACCGATTCAAGGCGAAGCCGGGATCGTCATCCCACCGGCTGGTTACTTGAAACGTGCCAGTGAGCTCTGCCAGCAGCATAATGTCTTGTTCGTGGCCGATGAGATTCAATCGGGGCTCGGTCGCTCAGGCAAATGGTTCGCCATCGAATGGGAAGATGTGGAGCCGGATATGTATATTCTCGGAAAAGCGCTCGGGGGCGGCGTATTCCCGGTATCATGTGTCGCAGCCAATGAGAGTGTCTTGAGCGTATTCAATCCAGGGTCGCACGGGTCGACGTTCGGCGGGAACCCGCTCGCGGCAGCCGTGTCGATCGCGTCGCTTGAAGTGTTAGAGGAAGAGCAACTGCCACAACGTTCACTTGAACTCGGGACGTACTTCATGGACCGATTGAAATCGATCGACAATCCGCTCATCAAAGATGTACGTGGACGCGGTCTGTTCATCGGAATCGAATTGACAGAAGCGGCACGTCCTTATTGTGAAGCGCTCAAAGAGCGCGGTCTGCTCTGCAAAGAGACGCATGAGACGGTGATTCGTTTGGCGCCACCACTCGTCATCACGAAAGAAGAGCTCGATGAGGCGTTCGAGGCGATTTCAGCCGTGTTCGCACCAGCCGCTATTTCGTGATTGCGCATCGCTTGTTATAATGAATACAGACTTAAACACCTGTCTCGCGACGTGCTCGCGGCAGGTGTTTTTTTGAAGGGAGACGGGGCCATGCTCTATGTATACGTCGGCTTGGCGGGAGCGCTCGGTGCCTTGGCACGTTATGGGATCGGGACAGGCATCGAGACGTTTTGGATCGGTCTGTTTCCGCTCGGGACGCTGCTCATCAATTTATCAGGAAGTTTCGCGCTCGGTTGGCTGACACACTTTCTGTTTCGGTCCGGACGTCTCTCCCCGAGTGTCGTCACCGCGGTCGGGACAGGGTTCATCGGCTCGTTTACGACGTTCTCGACATTCAGTGTGGAGACGATTGAATTGTTAGAGGCTGACGCATTCGGTTCAGCTCTGCTTTATGTGACGCTCAGTCTCGGACTTGGGCTGTTCAGTTCATGGCTCGGATTTTGGTTTGGGCGGCGACGGTTCGATCGGGCTGTCATGCGAGAGGGGGGAGTACGATGACGCTTCTCGTCATCATGATCGGCGCGTTCTTCGGGGCGATGGCGCGATTCGGGGTCGGTCAGTTCGTCAAAACCCGGACGACATCGGCGTTTCCGTGGGCAACGCTCATCGTCAATGTGACTGGTTCGTTTGGACTTGGGTATTTATACGGGGCGAGTGTTCACCAAACGCTCATGCTCGGTATCGGTGTCGGCTTTCTCGGTTCGTTCACGACGTTCTCGACGTTCAAGCTCGAAGTGATGCGGTTCGTCGCCAAAGACTGGCTTCGTTTCGGGATGTATTTGCTTGCGACCTATGTACTTGGTCTGTTGGCTGCCTATCTCGGTTATCATCTGCCATGAAAAATCCCTCGGAAACTTGTTCCGAGGGATTTGCTTTATTCGCTAAGTTGCAGTTTTTCAGCACAGGATGGGCACGTGTTCTCGTAAGACTCGCACTGCTCATCCATCTGTTTCCCGCATTCTTGACATGTCTTGTCCGGTAACTTCCGATAAAATTCGACGGAAGATTCAAGTCGGCTTGCCCATTCATTCATTGTAACTGCCCCCTTTATTTAAGTAACGTAGCTGTTATGTTGTTTTGATTGTATTATAACAGTGGTGTATAAGTCAATAATAATATATAACAGATTTATAAATCGGATTTTGTTAGAATGAGAGTACAGAAAACGAGGTGAGACGGATAAAAGCACCACAGTGTGAAACAATCGCCATTCAAAGTGAAGATGTGACGGTGTTACAACGGGCACTGACAGACCTAGATGCGGTTCGAGTCAGCCGATTGTTCAAGGCGTTCGCCGATCCGACCCGGCTCAAAGTGTTGTACGTCCTGACGTTAGAACGGGAACTGTGCGTCTGTGACGTGGCGGCCGTGATCGGACATTCAAACGCGACGGCGTCGCATCATTTACGGACGTTGCTCGAGCAAGGGCTTGTCAAATATCGAAAAGAAGGAAAAGTCGTCTACTACTCACTCGACGATGATCACGTCCGGCTACTCGTCGAGATCGCGATGGCCCACAGTGCCGAACAAATTGATGCGTGACAAAGAGCCAGCTGGGATTCCAGTCGGCTCTTTTTTCGGTTGTAATTGTGATGGAACAGCGTTACGATATATTCAAATGAACGTTTGAATGTAAAGGGGCGAGATAATTATGAAACGGGATGTATTACCTGTCGAAGGGATCACATGTACGAACTGTGCCGCCAAAATCGAGAAAAGCGTGACGGGAGAGGACGGTGTCGCCGCTTGTCAAATCGATTTTGCGACAAGTCGAATGATTATCGAATGGGATGATTCGAAGGATCACACGAAGACGCTCCGCGCCATCGAAGCGACGATGGGACGAATTGAACCGGGTGCACATTTTGTTAAAGACGAGGCGGAAGTGCCGATGTCGGGTCGCTTATTGTGGCGGTTTGGCGTCGCGTTCGCCCTGCTGCTCGTCGGTCTGTACACCGATTTGCTCTTTGTGTACGCGATTGCCTATGTGGTCGCAGGCTATGACGTCGTCTATGCCGCAATTCGCAACGTATGGCATCGGGAATGGTTTGATGAAAAATTTTTAATGTCGATTGCGACGATCGGTGCGATTGCGATTGCGGAGTATCCGGAAGCGGTCGCCGTCATGTTGTTCTACCAGCTCGGTGAATACTTCCAAGCGCGGGCCGTCCACGCCTCGCGACGGTCGATTCAATCGCTGTTGAACATGAAACCGACGATTGCGCGCGTGTTCGAAGATGGACGAGAAGTAGAAAAACGTCCTGAAGAGGTCGCAACCGGTAGCATCATCATCGTTCGAGCAGGCGAACAGATCCCGATGGACGGTCGTGTGCTGCGAGGCTCGAGCTCATTGGATACGGCGTCGCTGACAGGTGAGTCGTTACCACGCCCAATCGGTCCCGAGGAAGACGTCCTTGCGGGAATGGTCAACCTTGACGGGCGGCTCGAAATACGAGTCGAACGCCCGGCGACTGAATCGAGCCTGCAAAAAATGATTGCCCTCGTCGAACAAGCGAGCATGAACAAGGCGAGAACGGAACAGATGATCACACGGTTGGCGAAAGTATACACGCCGGTCGTCGTCGTGCTCGCGGCGGTCGTCGCATTTGTTCCACCACTGTTTGTCGGAAATCTCGAGGAATGGGTATACCGGGCCTTGATTTTCCTCGTCATCAGTTGTCCATGCGCCTTGGTGATCTCGATTCCACTCGGCTATTTCGGTGGGATTGGAGCAGGTTCACGGCGGGGCATCCTAGTGAAAGGCGGCGAATATTTAGATGTGCTCGCCGAAGTCGATACGGTCGTATTCGATAAGACCGGTACGCTCACGACCGGCCGCTTTGAAGTGACCGATGTCGTGACAAACGGGGAGCTGACGACAGACGAGTTGCTTCAGCTTGCCGCCCGTGTTGAGATGGCCTCCACGCATCCGCTCGCAAAAGCAATCGTCGAGCATGCGGGTCCAGTCGCACCGTTCTCGATGATTCAAGAAGAACCGGGATACGGGTTGATGGCGATCGACGGTGAAAACCGCATTTACGTCGGCAGCGCCCGCTATGTTCAAAAATTGGGTTATCCAACCCCGGCGGAGACATCGGGGACGATCGTCCATATCGTCAAAAATGACCGTTGGCTCGGCCGAATCGAGTTGAGAGACCAAGTGAAGCCAGATGCGCAAGAAACGATTCAAGCTTTGAAGCGCTATGGTTATCAGACGGTCATGTTGACCGGGGACCGGCAAGAAGTCGCAGCCGCCGTCGGTTTGGCAATTGGAATCGATGAAGTGAGAAGCGAATTGCTTCCGCATCAAAAAGTCGCAGAAGTCGAACGGTTGGCGGCAACTGGCAAGGTCGCTTTTGTCGGTGACGGATTGAACGATGCGGCGGCGCTCGCACGAGCCGATGTCGGACTCGTGATGGGCGGCGTCGGGAGTGATGCAGCGGTCACGGCAGCCGACCTCGTGCTGATGAACGACGCTCCGCGAGATGTCGTGGCAGCGATTGAATTAAGTAAGCGGACACGGCGGATTGTTTGGCAAAACATCACGTTCGCGTTCGGTATGAAGGCGCTCTTCCTCTTGCTCGGTCTCTTCGGACTAGCCTCGATGTGGGAAGCCGTGTTTGCTGACGTCGGGGTTGCCTTGCTCGCCATCGGGAACGCCGCACGTCTCATTCATTCCAAATAAAAAGACCTCACAATGGAAATTGAGGTCGAGGGATCGTCTCATCGGAGACGGTCTTTTTTTCGTGTTTTGAAGAGGAGAAACAGCAAAACGAGCAGTGCGGCGATGAGCAAGATGGCAATCGACGTGAGGGCTTGAATCAACACATCGATTTGATTCTCGGTCGCGACGAGTTGTTTGCGGATGTCTTCATATTGTAGTTTCTTCAATGCGCGCAAATCTTCGAGGATCGTTTGGCGCTGATCGGTCATCGTCTCGGCTAGCTCGGTCGCGGCCTCGAGATCGCCGCGCTCATAAAAGACAAGCACTTCGGCGGCGCCTTGCTCCCATATTCCGTCACGGTAAAGCAAATCAATGAGTGAACTCGGCGTATGCGGATCGTTCATGATTGATGTCTTCAACTCTTCAGCCTGCTGGGACATACTATAATAAGATTCTAAAAAGCGCCGGTCTTCATAGGCGAGCAGACCACGGATTGCGTTGGCCCGTTCAATATTGAAATACATGATTTCTTCGATGTCGTCATACGATTCGAGGCGTTGATCGTGAATCGATTCGACTTGCCGCATCGTATCGCGAAGCTGAACGGCAAAACTCGTCAAGACAAGAATGGATAAGACCGATAGCGAAACGAGTAAAATCAGCCATTTTCGTTGGGACATGTCATCCCTCCTTCTGTTATCCATCGTACAATATTCGTTGATTTCACCGCAAAATATTTTTTTGGGAAAGGAAAAAACGGGTAAAGGTATAAATACATAGTAAAGCGTTTCTTATTATCGTTTACAATGAAGCGAGGAACGATTTCATTCATAAGGAGAATACACATGCCAGAGAACTCATCGTTACACAAGTTGCACCAGGTCTTGAAAGAACAACGAACGAACATACAATACGAAATTCCGACCTTGTGGAACCGCCTGCAATTTTCTTCAGAGCCTGTCCGAGATGGCGTCGCACGGGTCAATCCGTACGATTTTCTGATTGAGACGATTGAAAAAGCGATTCTCCCGCATGCGGTGGACGGACGAGACTATCGCCAATCGGTCGCCCAAGCGGACGGATATCTGCAAACCGGCGGCGATTGGATTAAGCGTGCCTCGGTCTACTCGATGCAAGTCCGGACCTCGACGTCTTGGGACCATGACGGTTCAGGATATGTCGAGATGGAGAATTCAAGCGGGATGAAGGACACGGGAACATTCGTCAAGACGCTCGCGCTGATCCCGCACCTGTTGTACATGGGAATCGATACGTTGTTCTTATTGCCAATCTCCCAACATAGCCATAAAAATAAGAAAGGCGAATTCGGTTCTCCTTATGCCGTACAAGATTTTTTTGGAATCGATGAAGAACTAAAAGAGACGTTGACAGGAGACGGATTGACGGTCGAAGAAGAGTTCGCCGCGTTCGTCGAGGCATGCCATATGGTTGGGATTCGTGTCGTCATCGACGTCATCCCGCGTACATGCGCCCGTGACAACCGACTCATCTTAGAAAATCCCGAATGGTTTTATTGGATCCCGGTGACGGAACTCGATTATTATCATCCGCCGCATGTGCCGGGTATCGGTGAGAATGTGAAGCCGGAACACGCTTTCTTGCCGATGATTTACGGATCGGAAGATGTGTGGGCCCATCTGCGTCGCTTCTCGATGGCACCGAATCTTGTCGATGCGGACAAATGGGAGACGGTGAAAGCGTACTTGCTCGAGCATCCGGAAGAGAACTTGCTCGCGGTCATCGAGCGTGAGTTCGGTTTGACGACCGCTCCAGCTTTTTCGGATTGTATCAATGACCCGCAACCGCCATGGTCGGACGTCACATACTTCCGTCTGTTTCTCGATCATCCGACAGCGGCAGCGCCTTACGTCAGCGAGGCGAACTTGGCTCCGTACATTCTGTTCGATTCGATCAAGTCGAATCAATTCCGAGGCGATCAAATCAATGAGCCGCTATGGGCGATGCTCGCCGATATCATCCCGCACTACCAGCGCGAATTTGGAATCGATGGGGCCCGTATCGATATGGGTCACGCCTTACCGGTCGATTTGGCACAACGGATCCTTCAACAGCCACGTGCACTCGACACCAACTTCAGCTTCATCGCTGAAGAATTGATCGAAATCGGAGCGTGGGCAGCGAAAGAGGCGGGCTATAACATGATTATCGGCTACGGGTTCTATAAAGAACCTCGATTCGATACGCATGAGACACACCAGTTTATTTATGACTCACGTTTCTTACCGTTGCCGGTGTTCGCGGCCGGAGAGACAGCGGACACGCGCCGCGTGGCGACACGGGACGGGGGACGGCAAGCGAGTCGCTTGCTCACTGTGTTGAACGGCTTCGTGCCGAACGGGGTCCCGATGACGAACTCGGGGCTCGAACTGTATGAGACGCAACCGATGAACACCGGGCTCGACTGCCGACCGGAAGAAGCGTACCAACTCTTCCCGACCGATCCGTACTTTGGTAAGCTCGCCTTCTTCGACGCGTATCAGTTCCATTGGGATCACCCGGAACGAGACGAGATGATTGAACTGATGCATCAAGTGGCCGAAGTGCGTCGTCGTTGGTTGGACGTCCTCGTCAACCCGAGTCATTTCGAACCGCTCGCGATGACGCACATGGATGCGCCGTTCATCGGCCTCGCTTGGCTGCGTCCGGATACGAACGAGACGCTCCTTGTCGTTGCCAACACGAGTATGCATCATCCGCTGCAGGGGAAAGTCCCGCTCGACGGGGTGCGCCGCCGTAACTGGAACGCAAGCCGTTTCGCCGAGATGGTCTACTCACCGACGTCATGGCCGTATGCCGAGCACTCGTTCGATGAGAATTGGGACCTGTGGGTCGATTTGAAGCCGGGCGAAGTCAAAATTTATGAGATGAAATAAGCAAATGCCCCGAATCGGTTTACCGGTTCGGGGCATTTTTTGTCACATCGTCTGCTTCATGTAGTAGATGACAAACTCATCGAGCGGCATCGGCTTCGCATAGCGATACCCTTGCATCGAATCACAGCCGATCTTTCGTAAGAAATTCTCTTGATATTCTGTCTCGACCCCTTCGGCGACGAGTGCCATCCCAAGTTGTCGGGCCATGGCGACGATTGTCGCGGTGACGGTTTGATACTCCCGGTTCTCTTCGAGTTGCATCGTGAACTCGCGCGGGATTTTCAGCTCGTCAATCGGATAGCGGACGAGGTAGGCGAGTGAGCTGTAGCCGGTCCCGAAGTCATCGATCGACAGTTTGATGCCGAGCGCCTTGAGTTCGAGGATCCGTGTCAACACCCGGTCGGAATGGTGGGCGGCGACGGTCTCGGTCAATTCGAAGTTGAGTCGGCTCGGTTCGATTGGAAACCGCCCAAACAAAGTCGTCAAATACTCGATTAAATGTTCATCGAACAATTGACGGACGGAGAGGTTGACCGACAATTTCGGCAAATTGATGTCTCCTTGCTCGAAGGCGTACATCAATTGGAACGTCTCATGAATCATCCAGCGACCGAGATCATGGATGTGGCCCGTCTCCTCGGCGATCGGGATGAATTGGCTCGGCGGGATGAAGACCCCATCGCGTTGCCAGCGCATGAGCGCCTCGGCCCCGATGATGGCTTTCGTCGAGGCGTCGACTTGAGGCTGAAGGTAAAGCGAGATCTCGCCTTTTTCAAGGGCGGTGTCGAGCCCTTCCATCAACAGCTTGCGTTCTTCTTTATCCGCACGCAGCTCTGGCGCGAACAGGACGGTCTCATTACGTCCCTTGTCCTTTGCCTTGTACATCGCGAGGTCTGCGTTTGAGAGCAAGTGCTTGAGCGTCGATCCGTGGTCGGGATAGCGGACGATGCCAATCGACGCGTGAATCTCGACGAGCGTTCCGCCCATAAAGTAAGGCGGGCGATAGACGAAGCGTCGCAACCGTTCGACTAACATCTCATCATCATCATGTTCGGCGACGACGATGAACTCGTCACCGCCGAGCCGTCCCGCGTACTCGTTCGGCAATAAGGCACCTCTTAGTCGTTTGCCGATGTGTTGCAGCAATTCATCGCCCATATGATGGCCGAACTGGTCGTTGATCTCTTTGAAGCCGTCCAGGTCGGAGAACATGAGCGAGAATCGTCGTCCTTCGGCGATGAGCCGTTCGATTTGTTCTTGCAACGCGTAACGGTTGTGCAGTCCCGTCAAACTGTCATGATTTGCTTGATAGTAGATTTGTTCTTGTTGCACGATCATTTGGGTGATGTCTTTGACGATGGCATAAATGCCTTCGACTTCCCCGTCGATAATCATCGGGATGTTCATCAGCTGCCAAACTCGCTTCGCCCCGTCCTCGGTGACGACATCGACGTCGAGCGTACGCGGGCGACCGTTCTTCAAATCATGCAATACGGTCGCATAGGCGGACCGGTCTTTTTGTTCGATGATATCTAATATGTTGGAACCGATGAGTGTCTCTGTGTCATGACCGAGCACCGAGCTGCCGGCCTCGTTTACGGACAACACTTCACCGTGAAGGTCGAACAAGAAAATCGGTTCAGCATGATAGGCGAACAGGGACCGATACTGTTGCTCCCGAATTTCAAGCTCATGTGCTTTCGTCGTCACTGCGACTTCGAGGTCGGTATTGACGGTATGTAAACGGTGACTGATCAATGCGTTTTGTTTGGCGACGACGAACTGACGGATGAGCAGCAACAAGACGGCGTTCGCCGTCATCGAGTCGAGCACAGATGTGCCGAGCAAACGATCCGAGGCGAGCATGAACAGCATGACGATTGCGCTATAGACGACGTAGTCGAACACGGAGTCATAGACGAGGGCATCTTCTCTCGATTCATCGAACACGTAGCTGATTGAAATGATAAAGATGCTACTCACTTGAAGCAGGTGCACCAACTCATGGCCGATGCCGTTGAAGATGAGCAATTGGTTCAAAATCGAGGCAGTCGTGAAGCCGAGAATGCCGATCAACAAAAGCACACGGAACGTTTGGCCGACCGAGGTGATGCGATTCAAGTACAGGAAGCCGAGCATCATGTAGAGACTAATCAACACCATCTGTTCTTCAAACCCGTTCAAATGAGCCGCATAACGTGCTCCGTCGTTCGAATAAACGAACAGATGCAACGCCCCAATCAACAGGAAGCTGAACAAGGCGAAGATGTCAAACGTTCGCAGTTTCAATGTCCGAATTTCAATCGATTGCGTGATGACAATCAGCGACATAATCAAATAAAAAAAGTTCTGAATGAACGGCATATGGTTGATTGTTGTCGATGCGCCAAAATGGTGTCCGACCAAATAAGCGATGAAGCAGACGTTGCCGGCGCTAATCAGTAAATGTATGTAGCGTCGCATCCCGCGATTTTGAAACACGGCCGTCGCGCTAAAGACGGTCGCGATGAGCGTGACCGCCGTGAAATAGACGAACAAACTTGTCTCCCTCAAGGCGTAAGGGGTGAACAGAATCAATAAAAGTCCGAGAAAAAAGGTCCCGACGAGCAAAGCAGGGACTGTTTGGCGCAACGAGTGGTTGGTCAACTCATGCACCTCCTTCTGTATATGTCTAAGAGGCTCACCATTATTATCGGATTGTTCATGCGTTTGTTACACAAAAAAATCGACAGCAAGTTGCTGTCGATTAAAGTGTATACGAATGCTCTTTGAAGTTACCGACGATCGAATCGATTTCGGAGACGGTGACGAACGCTTCTGAATCAATCTCTGAGACGATTTGACGCAGTTTTGGTATTTCGTTGTTCTGGATGACGACATACAACATCTTCTTCGAGTCGTTCGAATAACCACCGGTTGCGTCCATGATTGTGACGCCGCGCTTCAAGTTCTGCTTGATGACGAGGTTGATTTCATCGGCTTTCTTACAGATGATGAAACACTGCTTTTGCGCCGAGAAGAACCGGTGAATCGTCAACAACGTCCGCGACCGGACGAAACTGAGCACGAGCGCATACATGACCGCTTTAATGTCGAACGTGATGAACACGAGGATATAGACGATGATATCTTGTGTCAAAAAGATTTTCGGGAGTGATAAGTTCCGGTTGTTCGTATAAATGACTTTCCCGAGAATGTCGAGTCCTCCGGTCGAAGCGCCTGCGAATAACAGCAGGGCGAGCCCGAGGCCGGAAACGATCCCACTGAACACCGAGGCGACGAGCGGGTCATCGAGCGGGGTCGGCGGGATGAGCACGGGCAACGCATCGATCAAGATAGATGATAAGACGACGACGAGCCCGGTCATGAGAATGAACCGTTTCCCCAGATATTTAATCCCGACGATAAAGAGCGGGATATTCAACACGAGTTGCGTGAATCCGATCGGTGTGCCGAACAGCTCGTTGATGATCAAGGTGATCCCGACGATGCCTCCGGTCCCGATCTCGTTTGGTTTGAGCAATAAGCCGACAAAAATCGATTGTAGAATCGTTCCGGCGATGATGAACAAAGTCGTCTCGACGGCGATTCGTTTTCTTGATTTTGCGTACATAGATGATGGCTAGGCGCCATACGCCCCCTTTGAAATAAACTCACTCAAGCGTACTCCGATGGTGGAGGAATTTCAAGCGCCGAACGATTACAATTCGTTGTGGAAGCGGTCGATATCGCTTGCGAGCTGTTCATGCACGTAATCGATGACTTGAGCGTCATCGAATAAGCCGAGTGGGGCGTCGTCCGGAATCGCATCGAATGGGGATACGAAGTATAAGACGGCCGCAACGAGGGCATGTTGTTTGTCCGGCTGCATCTCGAACTGGTGATTATAGACGGCACGCAACATGTTGAGTAACTGTTTCATTTGGAAGTAGAGCGTCAGTTCTTCTTCTCGCTCGATATTGCTAATCTCGTTTGAAGCGACGTCGACCGTCACTTTAGCGAGAGCGAGTTCGCCTTGGACCAAAAGGTCACCTAATGTTTCATTGTCGGTATAGTCCTCGGTCGCGCTCGTTAAAAAGTGTGTGTACGTTGTTTTCCAATCTGACATGTATATTCCTCCTTCTGTCTTCATCTACTAATATGCCCGTTTTTGCGATTTGGTTGCAACTTTTCCGAAAATTTAAGAGAATAGAAATAAGTGAAAAAGGAGGAACTGTACATATGTCTACTGTAACCATGCCGACTGAGGCAGAATTTGCCCGCTACGCTGAGCTTGCCGTCAAAAAAGGCGTCAACATTCAGCCGGGCCAACAGCTCGAAGTCCGAGCTGATATTAGCCAAGCACCGCTCGTCCGTCAAATCGTGAAAGCAGCTTACGCAGCTGGCGCGAAACAAGTATATGTCAACTGGAGCGACGAAGAGACGACGAAAGTCCGTTACTTCAACGCCCCGGCGGATGCTTTCAAAGAATACCCGGAATGGCTCAAGGCCCGCTTTGAGCAATTGGCCGAAGAGAAGACGGCGTTCCTATCGATCGTCAGCGACGACCCGGACGCACTGAACGGCGTTGAGTCGTCACGCATCGCGGACTCGAACCGTGCTGCCGGCGTGGCGCTCGCGAAATGGCGCAAATATGTCATGAGCGACAATGTCAGCTGGTCAATCGTTGCTGGCGCTTCGGAAGCATGGGCGAAGAAAGTCTTCCCAGACCGTGAAGACGCCGTACCAGCCCTTTGGAAAGCGATTTTCGAAGCGACGCGCATGGACCAACCGGATGTCGTCGCAGCATGGGATACGCATGACGCATCGCTCCGTGAACGCGCGACGTTACTCACGAACAAGAAGTACACGAAGCTCCATTACAAAGCACCGGGCACGGAATTGACGATCGGCTTGCCGAAGAAGCACGTCTTCCTTGGCGGCGGCGGTCCGAACATCGACGGTGTCGATTTTATCGCCAACATGCCGACCGAAGAAGTGTTCACGCTCGCCGATAAAGATTCGGTCGAAGGACACGTGTCGAGCACGAAACCGCTCAGCTATAGCGGCAACTTGATCGATGGATTCACGCTCTGGTTCGAAGGCGGGAAAGTCGTGAAGGCGGAAGCGAAACAAGGACAACAGGCACTCGATGAGTTGTTGAACCTCGATGAAGGGGCGCGTCGTATCGGAGAAGTCGCGCTCGTGCCGGACGACTCACCAATCTCGAACTCGGGTCTCCTTTTCTATAACACGTTGTTCGACGAAAACGCATCGTGCCACTTGGCGCTCGGACGCGCGTACTCGACATGTCTCGAAGGCGGACCGCAAATGTCAGCCGAAGAGCTCGCCGAGAACGGTGCGAACGACTCGATGACACATGTCGACTTCATGATCGGCTCGGCCGAGATGAACATCGACGGCGAACTCGAAGACGGTTCACGCGAAGCCATCATGCGTGACGGCAACTGGGTCGTTTAATCAAGCAAGAGACGAATCCCTTCGTGGAATTCGTCTCTTTTTTATGTCAATTCATAGAGAAAGGCGAGGGCGTTCGGTAACCGACGCCGCCACGCGATCTCGTTATGGACGGCACCGGGCTCGACCTCATAGCGAAAGGCGATCCCTGTTCGCGCGACCGTCTCGACGAGTTTCGCATTCGTATAAAGGTAATCCTCGGGCGTGATCGGTCCGCTCGTCTCGTTCGTCCCGATGTCCATATAGAGACGCGCCGTCACATCGGCCTGCTTCGCTTCCCGAATGAGGGAGTCGAGATTAGCCCAAGCGGCCGTCGAGAGCGAGCCGACGCGCCGGATGGACGGATAGGCCGTCATCATATAGAGCGAGATGACCCCGCCCATCGAGCTGCCCATCACGCCGACGTCGTCCGGGTCGGTCGCGTAGCGTTCATCAATCCACGGCTTCAACTCTTGCATGAGCCAGTCGGCGTAAGCACGCCCTTTACCCCCGAGCGTAGGCCGTGTCTTGGCGAGTTCCGGTCCAATCCGCCGGTATAGCATCTCATCCTCATAAAACGAATACTCATCGTAGCGGTCGAGCCAGTCTGGGGCACTCGCGATGGCGACGACCATGAGCGGCAATTGTAAGTCCTCGATGTGGCGGTCGATCGACCAACCTTCGCCGATTGTGGCGGTCTTGCCGTCGAACACGTTTTGACCGTCGTACATATAGAGGACCGGGATCCGCTCGTCAGCCGAAACAAAGTCGGGACGATAGACACGGACGATTCGTTTCCGTCCGCGTGTCGTCTCGGTCGGTAACGTAAAGCTGAATTGCTCAAGCATATAAAGCGCTCCTTTCCCATCAACTGTCTCCATTTTGCCGGGTGGAACCGGAGAATGCAATCCGTACAATTGACTACCTACCGTTCGTTAGGTAAGGTAGTGAGAGAGAAAGGGGACGATCTGTGATGAATACGAAACAACGAATCGAACTGGCGGCGCGACGCCGGTTTGCGCTTGAAGGATATGAAGGCTTGTCGCTCGCCTCGCTTGCTGAGGATGTCGGCATCAAAAAGGCGTCGCTATACGCCCATATCGAAGGGAAAGAACAACTGTTCAAGCAAGTCGTCGAGGACATGGGGAACCGTTATGCACACATCTGGCAGGAGGCACGGGACGCTTCCGTTGACGCTGCGCCGCTTGAGCGGATCGAGGCGATCGTCGAGGCGTTGATTCGCTTCTTTGAAGAAGAGGAGACGTGGATGCTGACGAAGCGGATGTTGCTCGTCCCACCGCCCGAGTTGCGATCATTCATCGAGACGACGCTCGGTTCGGTCGAGACGGAACTGCAAGCGTTCGAGAAAGAACAGTTTCGATTGGCGATGGAGCAAGGCGCCTTACCCGAACAGTCACTCGAGGACGTGTATGACGCGTACTATTGTTTTCTAGATGGGGCGCTTCTTTCGCTCTTCACGCTTGAGACGAATCGCGTCAAACGGCAACGGGCCGCATTCACGATTTTCAAGAAAGGAGTCGGTTGGACATGAAACAAGATCAACTGGCCTGGGTTTGGCTCGTGCTCGCCGGTCTGCTCGAAATCGTTTGGGCGACGACGATGAAGCTGTCGAACGGGTTCACGGTGCTCGGTCCGAGCGTGATGACGATTCTATTATTGATTGTGAGTTTTGGATTGTTGGCGATGTCGTTCCGCACCTTACCGGCCGGGACGGGGTACGCCGTCTTTACCGGCATCGGAGCCGTCGGAACGGTCATCGTCGGGGCGCTCTTGTTCGACGAGGCGCTCACCGGGATGAAGCTCGTCTTTATCATCACGCTTCTGATCGGTGTGGTCGGACTGAAACAAGTGACGGGAGGTGAGTCGGCATGAGTTGGGTATTTTTGATTGGTGCGGGTCTTGCTGAGATGATGGCCGTCTTTTGGATGGGTAAATCAAAAGGCTATCAGATTGTTAAATGGTCGATCTTGTCGGTCGGAACGTTTGCCTTAAGCTTTTATTTGTTGTCGCGTTCGCTCGAGACGCTCCCGCTCGGATTGGCGTATTCGATTTGGGTCGGGATTGGGGCGGCTGGCGGGGTCGTGCTCGGCATGCTGTACTTGAACGAATCCCGGGACCGGTGGCGTATCTTCTTCTTATTGCTTATTATCGGAAGCGTCATCGGATTGAAAGTTGTCGCATGATCAGGATTAGCTTCGAATAAAAACGGGAATTGAATAGTTCAGACTGTGAACGAAAGGGGCGGGGACGATGAGTCATATCAAACTGCAATCCGAGCGTCTACGACTCGAACCTTACACGATTGCTGATTTTTATTTCGTGAAATCGCTACTCCAAGATCCGCGCGTGATGCGTTTTATTAGCCCGGACGGAAAGCCATATACGGATGAACAGACGATCGAGTGGTTCGAGCGCCAGTTGGCCCGCTATCAGACGGGTCGTCAAACCGGGTTGCTTAAATTGATGTCGCATGAAAATGACGAGCCGATCGGTCATGCCGGCACGTTGCTCCATGAACTCGACGGCACGATTGAACTTGAAGTCGGATATTGGTTGGCGCCGAAGCATTGGCATATGGGCTACGGACGCGAGGCAGCGGCTCGCCTTATGCGTCATGCGTTCGAAGAAGGTGAGAAAGAGATCATTTCCTTGATTCATCCGGATAACGTCCCATCGCAACGGGTCGCGAAAGCGAACGGACTGCATTGGGATCGGGATACCGAATATCAAGGCATGCTCGTCTCGGTATATGCCGGTGATTTAGAGCGGTTATGCCGCCATATGAAACGGGAAGAAATGACGCGTTGAAAAAAAGTAAAAAAGTTTTAAAAAACAGTTGCCAAGGCATTAGTTTCTTGATATATTAATAGTGTCCTTAAGAGAGGACACGACCTGATTCTGTAGCTCAGCTGGGAGAGCGCTACCTTGACAGGGTAGAGGTCGCTGGTTCGAGCCCAGTCAGAATCACTTGGGTGCCAAACCCGATGAGAAACCCATAGGAACGTGGGTTTCCGCGACGCCACTTCTTGCGAGAAGTGGCTTTTTTTGTTTTTCTTTCAATTGACAGTCTACATAAACAGTTGGTATATTCCTCTCAATACATACAGAAACGGGGAATATTACAATGGTCTTAACCGGAACAATCGTCAACGCGGCGTTGATCGTGATTGGCACATTACTTGGACTTTTATTTCACCGCATCCCCGAACGAATGAAAGAGACGGTCACCGCAGCCATCGGTCTCGCGGTCGTCTTGCTTGGAATTCAAATGGGAATGAAGAGTGAGAATTTTTTAATCGTGATCGGCAGTCTCGTCATCGGGGCGGCGCTCGGTGAATGGTGGAAGCTCGATGAGAAGTTGAACGAGGTCGGCTATCAATTGGAACACCGGCTCGGCGGTAAGAGCAAGTCGAGTATCGCCGAAGGCTTCATCACGGCGACGCTCATCTTCGTCATCGGGGCGATGGCCGTCATCGGCGCACTCGACAGTGGATTGCGCGGGGACCATGATGTCCTCTATACAAAAGGATTGATTGACGGCTTCACGGCACTCGTCCTTAGCTCGACGCTAGGGATTGGGGTCATGTTCTCGGCTGTCCCGGTTCTCTTCTACCAAGGGGCAATCGCCTTGCTCGCTATTCAAATCATGAAGTTCATCCCGGAGTCGCTCATGGATGACTTTATTTTAGAGATGACGGCGACCGGTGGTGTCATGATCGTCGCAATCGGTTTAAATTTGGTCGGCATCACGCGGATTCGCGTCGCGAACTTATTGCCGGGAATCTTTATGGTCGCGGTCATCGTCTCGATTTTACATATCGTCCAATAAAAAATCCGAGAGACGCGATGCGTTTCTCGGATTTTTTCAATTCTTCGGTTGTTCGACTTCTTCTCTCGCACTTTCGCGAAGGGCAGAAGCCATGACGTCTGCTAAATCGCGCGAGCGAAGCACACCGACACCGCGGTCGGTCGGACCGTCTGGCGCGGCCACGTCCGCAATCAAGTCGTTCGTCGGGCGTGTCTCGTGAAGCAACAGTTCAGCCGATCCTTTCATCGCCTGGGCGACGATTTGGCGGGCCGTCGTTTCGTCAAATCCTGCTTCCGTCAAGACCGGTGTCATCGACCCGACAATCTCGTAAAAGAAAGCGGGGCTGCAACCGGCGGCGGCCATAAAGGCCGACATCGTCTTCGCATCAGTCACAGCTGTACGACCAACACGCTCAAACAAAGCCGTCGCGGTCTCGCGGACCGTATCATCGGTCTCGGGTCCGAACCAGAGCCCGGTCATCCCGTTTTGATAAGCCACTGGCGTATTCGGCATCGCGCAGACGGCAGGGAGACCTGACGCCTCTTCAATTTCGCTCGGTTCGATATGAGCCGCTACGGAGACGAGGAGCGGTGTGATCCACGTCTTCGAGCTTACATATGGAAGCACTCCGTCCGGTTGCATCGCAAGGACGACAATGTCATACGCGTTGACATCCTCTTCGTCGACGATTTGCACGCCGAGCTCAGTGTGAAGTTCTGTAAGACGTGTCCGGTCACTCCGGTTCGTCATCGTGATTTGTTCAGGAGACAGACCTGAGGCTAACCATCCGCGGACGAGTGACTCGCTCATCGATCCTGCTCCTACCATTAAAATATTCATAATCGTCACCTCTTCATATAGATTCGGTCGTGTACATGTTGCCTATCATAACAAATGATGCGTCAAATAGCGCCTCTCGTGCTCAAATTGTAAAACAAAGGAAAAACGTGACACCGTCTTGTCACTGGATTGTCGCAGACGTCACGGATGACAAGTCGGACCGGTCGAGCTATCATGGCAGTAATCAATCAGGAGGCGATGAAACGTGAAACGAGTGTTAGTCCGGGGGATTCAAGGGTATCAACGCTTCATTTCTCCGTTGAAACCACCGACGTGTCGGTTTTATCCGAGTTGTTCGCATTATGGGATCGAGGCGATCGAGAAACATGGTGCACTCAAAGGTGGTTATTTGACGACGCGCCGGCTCATGCGTTGCCAACCGTTCCATTCGGGCGGGCTCGACTACGTGCCGGACGAGTTCGATTGGAAGGCGCCGTTACAACGTGAAAAACCCCCATCTCAGCGAGACGTCTAATCGACGGCTCGCTGTTTTAGATACAGCCCCTCTTTCTCTGACTTGTTTTATCACAATACTTTTGACAATCTTCTAAGTATTCTGAAAAAATAGAGATGTACTCATTACATACGGGGAAAGGGGAATACAACTTGGGTCAATCGTTCAGTGAACTCATCGGTACGATTTCAAACTTTGTGTGGGGACCACCGTTATTGATTTTGCTTGTGGGGACAGGCATTTATTTGACGGTACGTCTCGGGGGAATTCAAATCACGAAGTTGCCTTACGCATTGAAGCTCGCATTCTCTAAAAATCAGGACAAGTCATCGAAAGGGGACATCAGTCACTTCCAAGCACTCATGACCGCGCTCGCGGCTACGGTCGGTACGGGGAATATCGTCGGGGTCGCGACGGCCGTCGTGCTCGGTGGGCCAGGCGCGATCGTCTGGATGTGGGTATCCGGTTTCTTCGGAATGGCGACCAAATACGCGGAAGCCGTGCTCGCGGTCAAATATCGGGTCACTGATGAGCGGGGACAAATGGCTGGGGGACCAATGTATTACTTGGAGCGCGGCTTGAAACAGCGCTGGCTCGCCGTCGCCTTCGCGGGGTTCGCTTCCCTCGCGGCGTTCGCTTCCCTCGCGGCGTTCGGGATTGGAAACGGGGTACAGACGAATTCGGTGGCGATGGCACTCCAAACGACGTTTGATGTGCCGCTTTACGTATCCGGTATCTTGATCATGATCTTCACGGGTGCGGTCATCTTAGGTGGTGTCAAATCGATCGGACGCGTCGTCAGTTACTTCGTACCGGTCATGATCGTCTTTTATCTCGGCAGTGGATTATTGATTATGATTATGAACTATACGCTCATTCCAGATGCGATTTCACTCATCTTCAGCAGCACGTTAAGCGCCGAGGCAATTGGTGGAGGAGCGATCGGGGCGGCGATTCGTTACGGGGTGGCCCGCGGCGTCTTCTCGAACGAGGCCGGTCTTGGATCGGCCCCAATCGCGGCGGCGGCGGCCAAGACGGATATGCCAGGACGTCAGGCACTCGTCTCGATGACGCAAGTGTTCCTCGATACGCTCATCGTCTGTTCGGTCACAGGGATCACGCTCGTCATGGGCGGACAAATCGGATCGGGGCTCGAAGGGGTCGCGTTGACGACGGCGACGTTCGAGCAATTTTTAGGGCCGGCTGGCGGATATATCGTGACAATCGGCCTCGTCATGTTCGCCTATTCGACGGTGCTCGGATGGTCGTATTATGGAGAACGTTCGATTCACTACTTGTTCGGCCAGAAATCGATTATTCCGTATCGCATCGCCTTCGTCCTCGTGGCCGGACTCGGCGCGATGACGACGAACCTCAACTTGGTCTGGGCCCTTTCCGATGTGTTTAACGGTTTGATGGCCATCCCGAACTTGATTGGTCTGCTGTTCTTGTCGGGTGTCGTGATCGCCGAGACGAAACGGTTCAATCAGCAACTCGAGCTCGAAAATCGAAATCGAAAAGCATCTTAACGAAACACGCCACCGTCTTCAAGGAGACGGTGGCGTGTTTCGTTTGCGGACCTCTTCGAGTCGCGCTTGCTGGAGGTGGTCAAAGACTTTGGTGATGAAGCCGATCATGATGCCGACACCAGTAATGACGTAGCCAATCGTGAACACTTTACCGAGATCGGTCGTCGGGACGAAATCCCCATAGCCGATCGTCGTGAGCGTGACGACGCTGAAATACAAGGCGTCAAGCCAACGCATGTCCTCGAACCGTGAATAAAATAGTGTCCCCGAGACGATGGTCAGGAGGGCGAGACTGAACAACACTTGAAACTCAGCGTCTTTCAGACCGCGCCAGATTCCGCGAAACATGCGACGAAACGTCAAAATAAATGAGAGCATTCGCCCGCCTCCTTTCTTTATAGGTTTGTTCGCTAAGAACAAGGGAACATCCTCTATAGAAAAGTTGGAAAGGATGATACATCATGACACGACCGATCCCGAAAGAACAAGGGCTCGACCATAGCTTGGCGTTCCTCCGGGAGGGCTACTTGTATGTCCCGAACCGCAGAAAAAGCTTTCAGTCAAACCTATTCGAAACGCGTTTGCTTGGGGAGCGAGCAATCTGTCTCGGTGGTGCCGAGGCAGCCGCTTTATTTTATGACGCGGACAAATTCGTTCGGCAAGACGCGGCACCGAAGCGGTTGCTGAAGACGTTGTTCGGGGAGGACGGGGTGCAGACGTTGGACGGTGCGGCGCATGCACATCGAAAAAAGATGTTCATGTCGCTCATGTTCCCAGGAAATATCGAGCGACTGACGAGACTTGTCAGCCGTGAATGGGAACGAGCGCTCGATGCGACCGAAGACGAAACAGTGCTCTATGATATGGCGCAAGAAGTCCTCATGCGGGCCGTTTGTGAATGGGCTGGGGTCCCGCTCGGTGAGCATGAAGTGAAACAGCGGACGGACGAGATGCGGTTGTTGTTCGAATCGGGAACGGCCCTTGGACCAAAGCACATACGTGGACGAGCGGCCCGGTCGTCGGCCGAGTCTTGGGTTCGGAAGATGGTCGAGGAAGTGCGGACGAACCGGTTGCTTCCGAACGAACAGACAGCACTGTATGAATTTTCATGGCATCGTGATGAGGCCGGGGAATTGCTTCCGGCTGACGTCGTGGCGGTCGAGGTGATCAATATTATACGACCGACCGTGGCGGTGTCGATTTACGTCTTGTTCACTGTGCTCGCGTTGCATCAGTTTCCGGAGGCTCGTGCCCGGTTGGCCTACGGCGAGACGGATTCGACATGGTTCGTCCAAGAAGTCCGGCGCTTTTATCCGTTCTTCCCGGTGACGGCTGCGCGCGTCAAACAGGACTTTGAATGGGATGGGTTTGCGTTCGAGCAAGGGACGCTCGTCTTGCTCGACTTGTATGGGACGAACCACGACCCAGCGCATTGGACCGAACCCGAACAGTTCAATCCAGACCGGTTCAAAGGTTGGACCGAGAGCCCGTTCACGTTCATCCCTCAAGGTGGCGGGGATGTGGATTTTGGGCATCGCTGCGCCGGGGAACATGTGACGATCGCCATCATGCGTGAAACGATCGACGTGTTCTTGAACCGCTATCGCTATGAGGTACCGTCTCAAGACCTTAGTTATAGTTTTGTGGACTTACCGAGTTTGCCGAAAAGCGGGCTCGTGTTGAAACAGGTTGAACGCAAATGAGTCGCCGAGAGGCGACTCATTTTGTGTGCAAGGCTAACCGTTTCGTGATCGGTTGGATTGTGATGTTCGTGTCGACCATACGGTTATCCCGTTTCGGTTCGTCGGTTCGTTCGATTTGCCATGATGTGTCATGCAACTCTTTCAAGCCGAGTGCGATGTCATAGAGGGAATGGCTCGGGTTGCCGTTCAATTGATACAGTCCCGGCCCACGTTTCGTCAAAATCTCGAACAAGGCGTCCGCCGTATCTTCTAAAAACGAGCAGGACGGGTACCAGTGTGCGCTCGCGACGATTACACCGTTTCGCTTCATCTCGGTCTCGAAATAATCCATCATATTGTTCGAACCGGGACCGTCCCCGATTTGCCAACCGAGGCGGACGATTTGGGCACCAGGATTAGTCCGGGCGATGGTTTCTTCACACGCCCGTTTATAGGCACCATATTCATCTGTTGCATCGGGCGGTGTGTCCGGGGTGATTGGTCCCGTCACACTGTCGGAGAAGACGGAGACGGTGCTCGTGAAGAGGAAGGGGATTTTATATTCCCCGCATAGGCGTGCGAGCGTATCGGCCCATTCGGCGGCGCCCATGCCGATATGAAGAAAATAAGTCGGGCGGACCGATTCGATAAAGGCTCGCATCTCAGCCTCGTCAGATGTGGACACTTTCGTGCGGTCCCACGCGACCGGCTCGATGCCGTGCCGCTTTAATGTACGGGCGACGACAGGGGCGACCGTCCCGTTCATGCCTGTCAAAATTGCTTTCATTACTTATTCCTCCCTTCTGTTTGTATCATCCCACACTTCACTGTCCGACAAACCCTTTGAAAGAAGCTTTGTGCTAGACTGATGGATGGAGGCGATAAAGATGAATATTCGAAAAGCGACACCGGATGACAGCACGCAAATCGCACCGCTCGTTTACGCGGCGATTCACGAAATTGCGTATTCGTTGACCGGTACGTCAGACCAACAACAAGTACTCGAACGACTCTCGATGTGGATTGGTCAGCCCGGAAACCGCTTGAGCTATGAAAACGTTTGGGTGGCGGAAAACGAGACAGTGATGGCGGGCATTCTGATTGCCTACCACGGGGAACGGGCATCGCAGTTGGATGAACCGATCAAGGCGTGGCTCCGGACCCAAGGGCAACCGGACACGTTAGACGTCGAAACGTCAGGGGATGTGCTCTATATCGATTCGGTCGCTGTCGACTCGTCGTTCGGCGGCCGTGGGATCGGGACGAAACTGATTCAACAAGCGATTGACCATGCCCGTGAGACAGGCATCCCACAAGTCACGCTCAACGTTGACCAGACGAATCCGGCAGCCGGGCGGTTATATGAGCGGCTCGGTTTCAAAAAAGTGAAAGAAATCGATATCTCCGGAGGACGGTTTGATTATATGGCGCTCGCGCTTTGACTGAACCGTCAATCGGTCAATTATCAGTCTTAAAACCGATGCAAAATGATTGCGACTCGGCTATACTAAATGCTTGAAATGAATCAGTAGTGAAAAAGGAGATCATGTATGGAATGGAAAAATATCCTGCGCGGCATCGCGATGGGGACGAGTGACTTGATTCCCGGTGTCAGTGGTGGGACGATTGCAGTTATTTTAGGAATTTATGACCGGTTGATCGAAGCGATCAGTGGGATTTTCAGTCGACATTGGAAACAGCATATCTTGTTCTTGATTCCGCTCGGGATCGGGATGGCGGGTGCGATTTTAGGTCTTAGCCGCGTAATCGAATTTTTGCTGCTTGAATATTACGAGCCGACCCAGTTCTTTTTCATCGGGTTGATTCTCGGGATAATCCCGTTGCTCCTGTTTGAATTTCGATCGCGTGCGGTCATGCGTCCGGTACATATCGTCGCCATGGCGATCGGGGCCATTCTTGTGGCGAGCATGGCTATCATTAAACCGACGGATACGGCCATCATTACAGAACTTTCCACAAGTACGGCGATCCTGTTGTTCTTCTCAGGATGGCTCGGTAGTATGGCCATGTTGTTACCAGGGATTAGCGGCTCGTTCGTCTTGCTTCTCATCGGGGTCTATCCAACCGTCATCAGTGCGTTATCGAACTTGAATATTCTCATCATCGGTATCGTCGGTCTTGGGGTGGCGGTCGGTTTCATCGTCAGCAGTAAAGTGATCCGCTATTTGCTCGGCCATTTTCCAGGCATGACGTTTTCCGTCATTTTAGGCCTCGTCATCGGCTCGCTCGCGGTCGTATTCCCGGGTCTCCCGGACACGACGCTCATGTGGGTGCTCAGTATCCTCTCATTTGGGGCAGGCTTTATGATCGTCCGTCTGCTCGGACGCTTCTCTGTATAAAAAACATGCACGACCGTCATCGATTGACGGCGTGCATGTTTTTGGTTTATTCAGCGATTGTTGCTCAATAGATGAACGGGATCAATCTTTTACGCGATTTGGCCCACGTTCGATACGCGCTCCCGAAATGAGAGGTCAGCATCTTCTCTTCTATGTGAATTCGCCATAACAGCGCTAAACCAATCGAGAATGTGCCGAATAAGGCGATGCCCCAATGCGTGAAGTAAAGTGAAAACCCGAGTGTGATAAACAAGAGCCCTGTGTAGAGCGGGTGACGTAAATAGCGATACGGCCCCGAACTGACGAGTTCATCCTCGGGACGGACGACGACGTGACGGGTGAACTGATGGCGCAACTGCCCGATGCCCCAATAGCGGAGCGACACTCCGGCTACGTAGCAACCGAGTCCGAGCAGACGTTGGGGAAGCGTTTGACGTACATCTGTCCAGACGGATAATCCGATGGAAACCGCGAACACGATGACCATGATCAATGAAACGATGTAAAAACTGGCGTGCTCACTGGCGCCGTCGGTCGGCTCGGACCGATTTCGGTAACGCCAAATTTCATATAGCCAAGCGACTGAGATGAGAATGAAGAACCCGTCTAACCAATCCATAGCGTGCCTCCTTTCTCAGTATCTTCCACTCAATACCCGCGTCTTCCTCCCCAAAAACGCACGCTGAATGAAAAAACGTCTCGCAATGTGCGGGACGTTAAGTAGTGCTCAGCCGATTAATGCGCGTTGGCAAGCAGTGCTGCGGCGACCTGTTTGTCGTGTTTCACTTCGTTTGTCTCTTCTTTGATCAAGTGATACGTGAGACACATCGGCTTCTCGGTCCGCGGGTCGCGACCGATGATGGCATCGATGTGGAATACTTGTCTGAGGACGAGCGGACAGATGACTTCTTCGGCCGTTCCTGTCGCGAGTACTTCGCCGTCTTTCATCGCGACGATGTGATCGGCAAAGCGAGCGGCCTGATTCAAGTCGTGGAGGACCATGACGATGGTTCGTCCTTGGTCTCGATTGAGCGTCTCGAGCAGTTCGAGTACTTCGAGCTGATGGGCCAAGTCGAGATACGTCGTCGGTTCATCCAAGAAAATCAAATCGGTCTCTTGGGCGAGCGCCATCGCAATCCATACACGCTGACGTTGTCCGCCTGAGAGGGCATCGACGCTGCGGTCTTTATAGGCGAGCGTCCCGGTCACGTCAAGCGCCCAATCAATCACTTCATGATCATGTTTCGAAAGGCGGCCAAATCCGGATTGATAAGGGAACCGGCCGTAGGAGACGAGTTCTCCAACCGTCAATCCGCCGGCACCTTCTGGCGTTTGCGGCAGGATCGCCATTTTTCGGGCGATCTCTTTCGTGTTACATTTGGCGATGTCGGCTCCGTCCAAATGGACTGAACCGTTAGACGGAGAAAGAATCCGGGTCATCGCCTTCAAGAGCGTCGATTTTCCACAGCCGTTCGGTCCGATGATCGTCGTGATTTTATGGTCGGGAATCGACAAGCTCAATTGTTTTACAATCGTCTTGTCGCCATATCCGACCTCGATATCTGTCGTATGTATCCGTGACATGATGGATTCCCCTTTCCGTAGATGACGCCCGTGATAATGATTCTCAATATCGAATCTACTATAGCAAGTGCCACACATCGTGTCAATGTTTGTTTGATGTCAAAATAGATTGTCGACAGACGTGTTTCAAGGTATAGTGAATGAGAATGAGAATCAATGGCGCTGGAGTTTCAAGGAAGGGTGAGGGCGATGAGCGAACAAGATGTATATGATGTAACGATTATTGGGGGCGGACCAGCCGGACTATATGCGACGTTTTATAGTGGGCTTCGTGGGATGAAGACGAAATTGATTGAGTTTCAACCACATCTCGGCGGCAAAATCCATGTCTATCCAGAGAAGATGATTTGGGACGTCGGCGGGGTCACACCGACGACCGGTGCTCGCCTTATCGAACAATTGGTGGAACAAGGCTTGACGTTTGATCCGACCGTCGTGCTCGGAGAGAAAGTCGAATCGATGACGAAGGACAACCAAGGCCATTTCGTACTCGATACGACACATGGACAGCATGTTTCCAAGACGGTCATCGTCGCGACAGGAAGCGGCATCCTACAACCACAGAAAATCGATATCAGCGGGGCAGAGCGCTTCGAGGTCTCGAATTTACACTATACGGTCAAATCGCTCATGGCGTTCAAAGGAAAGACAGTGTTGATCTCAGGGGGCGGCAACAGTGCCATCGACTGGGCCAATGAGCTCGAACCGATTGCTGAGCGCGTCATTTTAACGTACCGGAAAGAAGCGCTCAAGGGACATGAGTCACAAGTCGATAAATTGCTTTGTGGCCGTGTCGACTGTCGGTTGCATACGCAAATCGAAGACCTCATCTCTCGGGATGGGACGACGATTCATGCGGTTTCGCTCGTCGATTGCGGGACGGGGGAACGTGATCTCGTAGAAGTCGACGAAGTCGTCATCAACCATGGGTACGAGCAGGATACGGCGCTGCTCGGTGATTGCGAGTTACAAGTCGAGATGGTGGATGGTTTTTACGTGAAAGGCAATGCGAGCAGCGAGTCATCGGTGCCAGGTTTATATGCAGCGGGCGATATCTTAACGCATGAAGGGAAAGTCCATCTGATTGCCGGTGCTTTCCAAGATGCGGCCAATGCCGTCAACCGTGCAAAGACGTTCATCGATCCGGACGCCACGAAAGCGGCGATGGTGTCCTCGCACAACGAACGGTTGAAGACAAAAAACCGTGATATCATCGAGCAGGCATTACAAAAGCAGTGAGGGGCTCCCTCACTGCTTGTTTGTTGTCGGATAGTCGCACAGTTCGACGATGACGCCGCCCGAATGACGTGGGTCCATATAGATGAGACGTCGGCCTTTTGCCGTCGTCCGCAACGTGTCCTCTAAAAAGGAAATGCCGTCTCGTTTGAGCGACTCGATCGATTGGGTTAAGTCATCAACCCGGTAGGCGATATGGTGGACGCCTTTGCCTCGTGCTTTCATGAAGCGGGCGATTGGACTCGTTGGGCTCGTCGGCAACAACAGTTCAATCACATCGTCACCGACGTGGATGACGGCGATTTCCGTCTCGACGCCGACCGCTGTGTTTGTGTAGCGATCGACGAGCTTCCCTTGTAGGACGGTCGTGTAAAATGAAATCGCTTCGTCTAAATCACGGACAGCGATTCCGGTATGGTCAATGTGCATCTTGATCCCTCCTCACACTCTAGTTTGACGAAACTTGAACAAAATGTCACTTCACAACGTTTTGTCGGAATCCGATATACTGAAAGAGGGAGGGACGGCGAAATGAACGGAAAGATCACTCTTGGATTGATCAGCGCGTTCGCGCTGGTGTCATTTGTGTTTGGACTCTCACTTGCGACGTTTGTCGATTATCGGATCAATGAAGAACAAGTCGTCCTGGAACGATTGACGACACATAAAAAAATTGGTCCTGCTGAAATCTTGTCGACGGAAGTGGACTTTCATTTGAACGGTTCCAATTATGCCCTGCGTTTTACAGACGAGCCACATATCACCTATTGGTTCAGCGTGGCGGACCGCGAGATCCAATTCGATCGAATCGAATCGTTGGATCGGCGCGATACAGGACTTAGAACCGATCTTTTTGAACAGATGCCACCGCTCGCGATGGAATCGACAAACGCTGCCGAATGAAAACACGAAACGAACGAGTCCGATGAAGGACCCAGAACGTTTCGTGTTTTTTTTACTGTTTACTGTACAGAAGGATAAGGGACCAATTCTTTTAAAAATGTATGAGTGCTAACAGATGTTTGGGTGGCTTTTTGTTTTAGCAGGGCGTCTCGCAAGCTTGGTTGGAGCGATGTCACGGTGACCTTGACGTCTTGAATCTTTTTCAACTTTATGAAAGATGATTGTTGGAGGAACGAGAGACCTTCTCGGGTCGTGAATGAGTCGCACGTCATGTGGAGCTCATGAATATGCAAGCGCGAGAACTCGATTCGGCTATACATCGTGCCCACGACAGCACCGTTCCGTCTCAATGAATGGAACGCACCTTGATTTCGATGACATTCGTCGATGGTTCTAGCCGAAACCGGTAAGGCGCCTGGCAAAAGACGGGCGTACTGATTGCGGGTCGATGACCATAACGCATACGTTTCCGGATGCTCAAGGCAGAGTTGCCATTGCGCGTATGTCTCTTTTTGGAACGGTAGTACAGGTAAATCATAAACGGTCGACTCAAGATGAGGTGTGAACCCGATGGCGGTGAACGAATCGAGTCGTTGAAGTGCCTTTGCGTTTTGGACATTTAAAGAGACCATCGTTTTTTGTCCGATATGCGGATGGAATTGATACAAGACGCGATCGATCAACCCACGCAATGCCGCGAAGTTTGTATAGGCTGCATCAGTCATGCGAATCTGTTGGGTGGTGGGGAGGTCACGATAATCCACGGTGATGGCGGCCATGAGCTCATTTCCTAGCCAACCGGTATACAACGAGCACTGTGGTGGAAAGCTGAACAGATTCGGGACGTGCTGAGGGGGATAAAGATTGTGGAGCAATGGTCGAAGATGGGGTGGAAGTTCACGACTTTCTTTGATTGTAAAGGTCTGCTTCATCCGAGCGGTCCTACTTTCTATATAAAATGAGATACCCTTAAATTGTAAGCGTTACCACATATAAATGCTCGTATTAAATTGATGAACATTTATTGGGAAATCAAGGGCGTATTTGTTTCAAAAAACACCCAAAAATCTTTCCGATTTGACGTGGAAATGGCTCAAGGACGAGACTCTATCTGGCTAAGACATACATAAAGAGGTTTGATGGCGGAGGATGAAACAGGGTGTGATATTTGTTAAAACGTAGAACAATCCAATTCATGTTAAATGAAAAAGACATGCTATACTGATGGGTAAGAAACGAGTCAAGGAGACGACTATGCGATACGTAATAAGTTTTTGGTTATTAGCAGTAGTGTTGATGGGTATACCGCATACGGCGCAGGCGGAAACGAATCCGATCGTTGTCCATGAGAACGTCATCGTTGACGAAGCGGTAGAACTATATGAAGGGTTTCGCTCCCCGAACGAGATGGTGTTCATTTTTGTATTGATTGTATTATTATCCGTGATTGGGCTAGGGATTATCAATGCGATTGAATAACGTGAAAACGTTCACAAAAATGCAATATCTGAATCGGAAGCGGTTTCAAATCTGATTTATACTAAACGTGTAGGAAGGAAGTTCTGCACCAACTTCCCCTCCTTTTCAGATGAACACCCCTCGTTCATATCATGTTTTGGAGTCAACCGACGCTGTCGATTGACTCCCTTTTTTGTATGATTAAAATTGGATTCGTTTTTCTTTGGCGAGTCGTCGCAATCGTTTCGTTTCATTCGCATGGCCACGACTTTCGAGCATATTCACATATACTTTGAACGGTTCTGAACGATGGGAGAAGAAAGGGATATATTCGGCGAACAACTTTTGTTCGGCTTCTGATAAATGGCCGCGCTCCACGAGTAATTCCAGCTCAAGCATCTTTAAGGCTTGATAGTCGGCAAGGGCGTTCTCGTCTGTGTGGGCTTTGGCTAATGTGCGGTCGCACAACGTGGTCAAACGTTCACGGAGCAAATTCCATTCGGACGAGTTATAAGATTGATCGAGGAGTGTCGAGAGCAGGTCGACCCGAGTCGAGTCAACATCTTTTGGGACATGGAGTGCGGTGTATAAGGAACGATCGATCCAAACGGCGGTCGTGGGGGCATCAAGTTGATAATACTGAATCAGTTGGGATAACATCGTGGTTTGAGACAATTTTAACAACCGGAAAGGATCGCTCGTTGTGAAGAGCGGTTCTTCTCCCGCTGAAGACGACAGCAACAAAAACATTTCTTCGTACATCGTCCGGGCCTCGGACTCGTCATCCGCGTAATAGGCTAAATCGCGAATGATTTTTTTCGCATGAATGTACCAATTTTTTTGGTCACGTTCACTCATCACTTGGTTCGGGACTACATATAAGTGATCATAAGCCAATTCGACAAAACGTTCAGCGAGGACGATGGTTTGTGAGAGCGAATGACGTTCGTCTGACGATTTTTGTTCTTTATATCGTGTGAACTGGCTGACCATAAAGTCGATGTCTTTCTCTTCAATCACGGTTTTAGGGATGTTTCGATACATCTCGACAATCACATCGCGAAGCGTGGCTTCGCCGTACTGTTCTAGCAACATCCGTAACTTCCCGATACGCATTAGCTCTCCCTCCTTTCAAGAGGACGTCGAACAAAGTAACTGTCCGCAGATGGGCAGACACCAATTATTATTCCTTTCCCGCTTTCGATTCAAAACAACCCTTCCGTCTCATGCTTGAGACGGATTTTTACGTTAACCGTTGTCAGAAAAACGTTTGTCGATGATAATGTAGAAAAATCTAACCATAATTGAGGTATTGCATATGAATGACGATCAACACTTATCACGTGTCGAACGCAGAAAGCGTGAGCTCGAACGGGAACGGTTGAGTGAAGAGGCTCAGCTAAACGAACAAGCTCGACACGAAACGATAAATCATCAAACAAACGAAGAGAACCCGGAAAGATGGGAGACGGGCCGGCAAGCAGAGACGACACAAGGCGAGCATCCGTTTCTAAACCGAGCGCATGAACAGTCGTCTGAACCAAAAAAGAAAGCGCGCGACGTCCGGAAACCGAAAGCGAAGTTAACTCTTCCGTTCGGCACGAAACGTAAATCAAAGCCACGTCGAGAAGAACGACGGGAACCGAGACGCCAAACACGTGAACCGGAACGAACTCACGTCAAACATGAGGCGACCGTACCGAAAGACAAACCGCGCCGCCGGAAGTGGAAAGGGAAGCTATTGCTTGTCATATTGCTCCTCCTCATCGGAGTCGGCTATATGGCAACGCGTCCTGTCACGTTTTTAGTGATGGGAAGTGACGCCCGCGTCGGAGAATCATTATCTGGATCACGGACGGACTCTTTACAGTTGATGGAATTTGTACCACGTTCACGCACTGTTCAAAACGTCTCGATTCCGCGGGACACGTATACAGCGATTCCTTGCGAACCAGAACGAGAAGGCGATAAGATCACCCATGCGTTTGCCTATGGCGGTGCGGATTGTACGGTCGGGGCGGTAGAAGGACTGACGGAAACCTCGGTTGACGGTCAAGTCGTGATCACGTTTGAAACGTTTATGGAATTGATTGACCTCGTCGGCGGCGTCAACGTCACAGCGACTCACTCGTTCAGCGAGAAAGGCTTCAATCAAACGTATGAGTACACAGAAGGAGTGTCTTACGCCATGGACGGGGACATGGCGCTCGCCTACGCCCGTCACCGGAAGACAGACACGGACGGTGCCCGCTCTAACCGCCAAACCGAAGTCATGTCGGCCGTCGCCGATAAATTGGCCAGTCCGACGGGGTGGACGAAAATCCCGGCGACGTATCGTTTCATGAAAGACGAAATGGGACTCGAAATGAATCCGTTGCAGATGGCATCGATCGGAATGACGATGGTATTACAGCCGCAGGTGGATAAACTTCAAATCGAAGGAGAAGACGCCTACATCGATAACGTCTATTACTATCAACCGACCGAAGCGAGTGTTCAAGCCATTCGTGACGCCCTCGACTTGACGATGTGGGGAACGGTGAGATAATTTCGCGAAAAGGGTTTGATTCCGTTCCGAAAGAGGAAATTTAATCAAATGAACTACTCTTTTGAGGAGGGAAATTTGAATGAAAGTTTTAGTCATTGGAGCAACAGGAAAGATCGGTAGACGTGTATTGAAAAGTTTAGCGAAATCGCATCAAGTGACCGCTTTAATTCGTTATCCTGAACTACAGGCAGAGTATGAAAAGATGGGTGCGCGCGTGCTCACCGTCGACGTCGAGAAAGAATTGGATAAAGGGATTCACGAGGCGACCTCGGGACAAGATGCCGTCATCATCGCGGCAACGGCAGGGGCAGATGGATCAAGCAAGGAAATCGAACTGCTGGACCGCAACGTCGCGATGAAAGCGATTGACGCTGCTAAAAAAGAACGTGTCCGTCACGTCGTCTTGCTCAGTGCATACGGCGCGGATCAACCGGACGCGGCACCGAAAGAACATTTCAACTTCTTGTCTGCCAATAACGCGGCCGATGAGTATATCGAACATAGCGGTTTAAACTACACGATCATTTGCCCAGTGACAATTGTAGATGGGCCAGGGAAAGGCTCGATTGAGGCATCGGAAGACTTGAGTGATGCGAATGGTGCGACGATTTCTGAAACGGACGTCGCGACGATCATCACCGCTTCGCTCGATAATCGTGGGTTGTATGGCCGTCGGATCGAAGTGAAATCCGGCAGTACCCCAATCAATGAAGCACTCGATTTTGACAGTCGTGGAGAAGTGGCGACTGGAGGCAGAACGACGCTTCGTCGACCACAACGCTAACGAAAATCTGGAGGAGAAGGTGTCCTGATGCAACGAAAATTGTATAAAGATCCGTCTGATCAAATGATTGCCGGTGTCTGTTCGGGACTAGGGAAATACCTCGGGGTCGATGTCACGTTAATGCGCATCATCTTCGTCGTCCTCGCTTTGTTCGGGGGTCCTGGTCTATTGATTTATATCGTCCTGGCCATCGTCATGAAAAAACCGCCGTCAGAGTATGAGGCGGAGCAAGAAAATCGCTTTTAACAAAACGAGCTGACCGCATTAAACTGTACCCTGAGTAGTAGACACTAAAAAAAAGTCTACTGCTCAGGGTTTTTGTGTACACTGGACTAAATCATATTGGGAGTGAA